>JAKAGC010000086.1 GCA_021817755.1 Acidobacteriota bacterium
TCGATAATCAATTTAGGTGTTTTGAGTTTTCCTGTTACGCGCCCGTGAGAAAATATTTCGATTCTATCGGAAGCATTCAATGTGCCTTTAACGCGTCCGTTTATCGAAATACTGCCGGCATCAATGTCAGCTTCAACTTCCCCGGTTTCACCAACAATTAATTCATTCCCAGAAAGAATTTTTCCTTTAAACTTCCCATCAATACGAAAAGAAAGTTTAAACCGAATATCACCAGTAATTTCAGTATCTTTATCGATAAACCCACTCACTCTACCTTGTGATTCCATTCGCTGCATTTTTTACTCCTTTATTAGTAATTTATATAATCGATCAAATTCTTCCAATTGATTAAAAAAGATTTCAATTTTTCCTTTCCCATTTTTTGCATAAGATAATTTGACACGCGTAGAAAGAGTACGCGCTAATCGATCTTCCGTTTTTCGAACATCAGGATCCTCTTTAATCTGGGGAGTTATTTTTTCTTTGGTGAGACTTTTTACTAGTTTTTCGGCTTGCCGAACCGAGAAACCATTTTTTAATATACGGGATAATGCTTCAAGTATTAAAGCGTTATCTTCCAAAGCAAGTATGGCTCTTGCGTGTCCTTGCGTTATTGCACCGGTAATCACACTTTCTTTTACTGCTTCCGGTAATTTTAATAGTCTCAAGTAATTGGTAAGCGTACTTCGGTTCATTCCCAGTTTTTCGCCTGCCTTTTCTTGAGTAAGTCCCATCTCTTTTATAAGCATTTCAATGCCTTCTGCTACTTCAATGGGATTCAAATCTTCTCTTTGAATATTTTCAACAAGAGCACCAATTATTAGATCATTCTGTGTCAGGTTTTTTACAATTGCAGGGATTTGTTTCCATTTTAAAAATTGAGCAGCACGCCAGCGTCGCTCACCTACCATAAGAAAATACTTGTTTTCTTCCTTATAAACCACAACCGGTTGAATCATTCCACTTTCTGTCAAAGAGTCAGCTAATTCTTTTATCTTTTCAACGCTAAATTTTTTGCGAGGCTGATAGGGATTGGGATAAATTTCATCTATATCAATTTCGATATAGCCTTTATCATCGACTTCAACTGTCGGTTTGTTGGAAATAATGGCATCTATGCCTTTTCCTAAAACATTCCGTTTCATTGACCCATAATCTCCTTCGCCAACTGCATATAGGCGATTGAACCTGCTGATTTAATTGCATACAACTGGATTGGTTTTCCAAAACTTGGAGCTTCCGATAATCGAATATTACGGGGAATAATCGAACGATATACTTTTGTTTTAAAGAAATTCCTAATCTCTTCTTCTACCTGTTTTGATAAATTGGTTCGTTCATCATACATAGTCAGCAAGATTCCTTTAATTTCAAGATCGGGATTAAAATTTTCCCTTGTCCGGTTAATCGTATCGATAAGATCTGATAAACCTTCGAGTGCATAATACTCGGTTTGAATTGGGATAAGTACACTCTGTGATGCCACCAATGCATTGATTGTTAAAAGTCCTAGTGAGGGAGGTGAGTCAACAATAATATAATCATATTGATCTGCAATACTGGCAAAAGCATTTTTTAGATACAAATGATTATTTTCCTCAACTGACACAAGTAATTCAAAACGAGCTAGTTTACGAGATGAAGGTAAGAGCTTCAAGTATTTTAACTCATGGTTTAAAATAGTTTCATCGAGTGTGCATTCACCTTCAATTACAGAGTAAATATCACGAGTCACGGTATTTTTGTCGATTCCCAAGCCGGTTGTCGAATTGGCTTGTGGATCCAGGTCAACAAGCAAAACTCGTTTTTCCGCAATTGCAAGTGACGCTCCCAGATTAATTGCAGTGGTTGTTTTTCCGACGCCACCTTTTTGGTTGGCTATCGCAATAATTTCACCTTTTTTCGTATTTGTTGTTTCCACGCGTTATGTTCTCCATATTTTTAATATTTTCAATTCGTTTCTTAATGGCACATTATAGATTCTTTTCGAAAGACTTTCCAGGTCTTTCGAATTATTTTTAATTTTATTTTCAGAAGTAATAATAACCGCCTCTGAAATCCAGTATTTTTTTAGGTACAAAGAAAATACTGAAAGTTCGGGAAATCCTCTAGCGATTAAAGACAGATTTTTTCGAGAAGTACTTTTTAAATATTCCTCGATACTGATTCCTTTCACCTCTACATTTTTCAATCCAAGCAAATTGACTGCATGAATCAAAAACTGAGCTTTTTTCTGTCTGGGTTCCACAAGAACAATTTTTTTTGATTCATTAAGAATGGCTGTCGGAATTCCAAGAATTCCATTTCCACTTCCAGCATCAACAACAAAATCAAATGAAAGATTCTCCTGAACAATAAGAGTTTCATTTAATAAAGCACCCAAACCTTCAGGTGTAATTTTACGAGAAATCAGATTTACATTTACATTATAATCAAGGAGTACTTTAACATAGGTCATCAAAAAATCTTTGACCTTAACAAACTCTGTGTTCAGTTGCATTGCTTGAAAAGAAAAATCCATGCCATAATTATAACACATCACACTTTCACAAACAAAAGAAAAAAGTGGAATTTTATTCAGTAATTAAAATTTTCAGAAGTTTTTTTTATTGTTTCACGTGAAACAACCCCAATTACTCTCAAAAAGCGTTGATAATAAAGTGTTTTTAGAACTATTTATTTAAATAGGTCAAATTTCAACGATTTTTCAATAAACAATATCTTTTCTTTTATAATTTTTTAAATTAAATTTAAGCCCTTTCCGCTTATTTTTTAAATTTGAGTCTTTTTTACACATTTCTCTATCTCCTACCCTTCAATCTTTATTATTTTTTGAAACCTGTTTCACGTGAAACAGGTTTCGTTCATTTTTAATTTTTTTCATCAGTGTCCAATTCTTTTTCTTCATTTCCTTTTTTCTTATTTATATGAATATAATATGCAAATGATAATATCCAAATTACTAAAACAAAAGGCGAATTTCTTTTAAAATCAATAAATAAAATATAAGGTGTACTTATTAACAAAATTATTACAATTAATACAAATAATCTTTTCAACCACAATTTCATAGTTTCTCCTATATTTATAGAATTATCCTAAATTTTATACTAAAACATTACCAAGTTATTTTTTTTTGTAAAGACTTGACTTCACATTTAATTTGATTTATTATAATGGGGCAATTTGAGATAAAGCTGGAGAAATTGAAAATTGATTAAGGCAATAAAAGATTTCCACAATTGTTGATAAAATTGTGGAAAAAATTTGGTGCTACTATGGATGATTTTGGACTAATTAAGAATTATCTTGAAAAAAATATAGACAAACAAACATTTGAGAAATGGATAATCCCCCTAGAATATATTGGCACCAAAAATAATGTTGTTTTTGTTTGCTCATCTGATTCAAAAAAAAACGCATGGATCAAAACAAATCTACTTTCTAAATTTAATAAGAACATAAAAAAAGACCTCAATCTGGCATTAAAAATTGTCTCTCCTCTCATTGACGACGACGACGATAAATCCGATTCAACTGAAAATATATCCGATCCTTTTTCACCCGCTTCCGGAAAGAAAAAAATTATTGCTAATCTTCAACCACGTTATACATTTGAAAATTTTGTTCAAGTTGAACAAAATCGGCTCGCCTATTCTTTCGCTCATTCAGTCGCCGACTTTCCCGGAAAATCATACAACCCTCTTTATATCTATAGTGATGTAGGTCTTGGTAAGACTCATCTTCTTTATGCTATTGGAAATAGAATTGTTAAGAATAACAAAAATCTTAATGTGATTTATTCAACCACCAGTGAATTTATGCACGAATATGTCGATTATAACCGTTTAAATAAAAGATCTGAATTTATTAATAAATACACTTCAGTAGATGTCCTTCTTATTGACGATATTCAATATATTACAAAATGGGAAGGCACTAGCGAACAATTTTATTATATTTTTAATAAACTTATCCAGTCAGAAAAACAGATAGTTCTTTGTTCCGATAAACATCCTGACAAAATTCCTGATCTTGAACAACGTATTAAATCAAGGTTTGAATGGGGTAGTATAGTAGATATTCTTCATTATGATCTTGAAGGACGTCTTGCAATTTTAAAAAATAAACTTCAAGAGCGAGCTCATAGTATTAAAAATGATTTTATTATTCCTGAAGATGTACTTTATTACATGGCTTCTTCAATAAAGGAAAATGTCCGAAAACTTGAAGGCGCATTAAATAGACTTATTGGAGTTGCTAATTTAAAATATTCGAACTCCAAAGGTACCAAAATCTCTCTTGAATTTGCAAAGGAATCCCTTAAACCCATTATTTCTCAAGGTAAAAAAGAAGTAACCATTGATCGAATTCGAGAATTCGTTGCTCAGAAATACAATATAAAAGTTGATGAAATGATTTCTAAAAGCAATAAAAGAGAAATTGCAGTTCCAAGACAAATTGCAATGTTTGTTTGTAAAAAACTAACTGAAAATCCTCTTCATGAAATTGGAAAAGAGTTTGGTGGAAAACATCATTCAACAGTACTTCATTCTATAAATAAAGTAGAAACTTCCATGCTTTCCGATTACGAATTTTCGAAAGAGATTAATTCCATTATTAAATTCTTTGCCGAATAATCATTTTTTTCCACATTGTTGAAATCTATTTTTTTTTAAAATCTCTGATTTTTCACTATTATCACTATTCTCAATTTTATTCCACTTTTCCACAAATGTTAAAAACATCTTTTGCTTTTTCAAACTTCATACTTTTCCACAACTTCCACATTTTTTCCACAATACATTCTACCTTCTATACACGGAACTGACATTCATTTATGTTTTTTTCCACAAATTCACATTACATTCTTTTATTTATTTTGATATTATGATATTATTCTAGATTAATAATAATAAGAGGTTGAAAAATGAATATTATTGTGGAAAAACTTCTTTTCAGTAATGAATTGCGTTTATTTCAGGGCATCTTCGAGAAAAAGTCTCTTAAGGAAATTCTTGAAAATATTAAATTAACAGCTAGTCCGGAAGGAACCCTGGAAATGGTTGCAACTGACCTGGAAATTGGTCTTGTATCAACCATTGACGTTACCGTCAAAGAAGCTGGAACCTTTACTGTAAATGGAAAAGATTTATATGAACTAATTTCGAAAATGCCGGACGGCCTTGTGGAAATCTCTGAAAACAATGATCTGCAAATTCTTATCACTAATGAAAAGAAAACCAGTAAATATAAACTGATGGGACTTCAGTCATCTGATTACCCAGAATTACCTACTGGAGATTTTTCCTCTCACATCTCTTTTTCTTCTAAAAAATTGATTTCCATTATTAACAAAAGCTCGTATATTATTGCTCCGGAAATGAAATTCAGCCTTGGTGGTGCATTAATGACTATTTCCGACAATAAATTTGAAATGGCTGCAACTGATAGCCATCGTTTGGCGTATCTGCATTATAATGCTGATTTTAATATTAACGATGATCCGGTTTCATTTATTGTTTCAAGGAAATCATTGACAGAACTGGTAAAAATTTGTGAGGAAGATGATATCCAATTCGCTTTTGATAAGAATAATCTTTTCTTCAAATATAAAAATCGTGTGCTATCTTCGAGAATAATCGACCAAAAATTCCCCAATTACAAGGCTGTCATTCCAGATCGAGCCGAATATGAAGTTACTGTCAATAAAGATTTGCTTCTTCAAACCCTTCGTCGTATTCTTATTTTTAAACTTCGCAATAATTCAGTATATTTCACTTTTTCTGATAATAAACTTATTCTTGAACGCGCAACACCTGAAAAAGGCGAAGGCTACGATGAAGTTGATATCGAATTTAATGCTAAACCTGTTAAAGTTGCTTTTAATGGAAACTTTATTATTGATTTCCTTACCCATGAAGACGCAGAAAATATCCGAATTAGTATTATTGATGAAGACAGTTCCTTTATTTTTAAACCCATTGATCCTGAATCTGAAAATTCTGTTAATTACATCTACGTTGTTATGCCCCTAAATGTTTAATTCTTTACATTTTATGTTTACCTGAATTTTACGCTATTCTATAGTGGGTTTTTCTATTTTTAAGGTGGTTGATAAATAGTGATTATTAGTTCAATTAATATATCCGGTTTTAGAAATATAGACCATTCTGAATTTTTTTTTCATTCAAATAAAAATTTAATTCATGGACTAAACGGTGCAGGGAAGACCTCTATACTTGAAGCTATTTTTCTTCTCTCCTTTGGAAAATCATTTATTTGTAAAAAAAAATCTGAAATGGTAAATCGAAATGTAAACCAATTTTTTATCAGAGCAAATATAACTCAAGAACATTTATCAAATACTATTTCATCTTCTTATTCCAATCGCCTTCATCTTTTCTTAGATGAAAAGAAATCAGGTCTTCTTGAAATTAACCGCTATTTTTATACAGTTCTATTTTCTTCTTCTGATTATAATCTTTATATTGAAAGTAAACCGTATACTAGGAAGATGATCGATAGATTTGTCTTTGGAGTCGATTCTCTTTACATAAACCATCTTTTGAGTTATAATAGTGCGTTAAGACAGAAAAATTGTTTATTGAAATTAAATCGTACAATTCACGAATTGAGAAGCTGGAATAGAACAATTAGTGCACTGTGTAGGAGAATTATAGACATCAAAATGAGGTTCATCGATCAGTTGAATAACGAAATTAGGAATAAGTTTGCAGTAAATTTGGATATCAGATATAATCCTTCGATTAAAACCGATCAAAACCTCTCAGATGATTTAATATTTTCACTCTTGGAAGATCACTCCCCTCTTGAAATCAAATTCAGACGTTCATTGATTGGACCACATTTAGATGGATTTGAAATTTTCCTAAATGATCATCCACTTCGATTTTATTCTTCCGGTGAAAAAAAATTTCATCTTCTTCTGATTTATATTGCTTTTATAGAATTATTTAAGAAATTAAAAAAGGATTATCCAGTGTTTCTTCTTGATGATTTCGACACTGCGATTGATTCCAGGAATATTGAAATATTAACGGGGTATTATCCCAAAATGCAAATTATTGCAACATCGGTGAACCGTTATGATAGTTTTAACAGGCTCATTGAACTACATAAGGAGAAATAAAGCGTGGAAACGAATGAATTAACAGAGGAAACAAATTCACAATCGTCCGTAGATAATTCATATACAGCAGAGAATATTAAAGTTTTGGAAGGGCTCCAGGCTGTTCGTGTTCGTCCGGCAATGTATATTGGTAGTACTGGCTCAATGGGTCTTCATCATCTTGTTTATGAAGTCGTCGATAACTCAATCGATGAAGCAATGGCTGGATATTGTAACCACATTGATGTTACTATTCATTTTGATAACTCCATATCTGTTAAGGATAATGGAAGAGGTATTCCAGTCGATATGCATAAAGAAGAGGGGCGTTCTGCTGCTGAAGTCGTTATGACAGTACTTCATGCAGGTGGAAAATTCGATCGAAATACTTATAAAGTTTCAGGTGGACTTCACGGTGTCGGTGTTTCCGTAGTAAATGCTCTTTCATCAAAACTCGAACTGGAAATACGCCGCAATGGTGGAATCTTTTTTCAGAAATATGAAAAAGGGGATCCGGTTTCTGAATTTAAAAAAATCGGTCAATCTGATAAACGTGGTACGAAAATTACATTTTGGCCAGACGATGAAATATTTGAAACCACTGAATATGACTATTCTATTCTCTCTCGAAGGCTTCGAGAACTTGCTTTTCTTAATCGGGGCGTTACTATTTCGATTACTGATGAGCGTATTGAAAAAAATGAGATTTATCATTATGACGGTGGTATTATTGAATACGTCGATTACTTATGCGGTGGTAAACCGAAACTCTGCGATCGTACGATTTATCTATATGAAAAAAGAGAAGATATAGAGATTGAAATTGCCTTCCAGTATGTGGATTCATTTAATGAAACTCTTTTCTCATTTGTAAATAATATTAATACAATTGAAGGTGGTACTCATTTAACTGGTTTTAAGGGTGCTCTGACTCGTACTATCAATTATTTTGCTCAGTCGAATAATTTGAAAAAGGATTTTAAAGGCAGTTTTTCAGGTGAGGATATTCGAGAAGGTCTTGTATCAGTCGTTTCAGTTCGAATTAAGGAACCTCAGTTTGAAGGACAAACCAAATCGAAACTTGGGAACTCCGATGTAAAAGGAATTGTTGAATCTTTTGTTAATGATAAGCTGCAAGAATTCTTCGATGAAAATATTGCTGTAGCGCGTGCTGTCATTTCAAAATCACTGCTTGCCGCACAGGCAAGGGAAGCTTCCCGAAAAGCCAAAGACCTGGTTCGAAAGTCAAGTCTTCTTGAATCGACTACTCTTCCCGGTAAACTTGCGGATTGTTCCTCTCGTGATCCCAAAGACAGTGAAATATTCGTGGTCGAAGGAGATTCAGCCGGAGGTTCTGCAAAACAAGGAAGAAATAGAAGATTCCAGGCTATTTTACCATTACGTGGTAAAATTCTTAATGTCGAGAAGGCAACTACTTCAAAGATGCTCGAAAATGCAGAAATACAAACCATAATCGCCGCTCTTGGAGTTGGAATCGGTGAAGAAAATTTCGATGTCGAGAAACTCCGATATCATAAAATTATTATAATGACAGACGCTGACGTTGATGGTTCGCATATTCGTACGCTAATGATGACTTTTTTCTTCAAACATATGAAACCGATTATCGAACGAGGGCATCTCTATCTAGCTCAACCTCCATTATTTTTGGTTCGTAAAGGAAAATCCAGAACTTACTTGAAAAATGAGAAAGAACTTGATAATTATCTTTTTAAACGTATTGGAGAGGAAGCTACAATCTATTTGAATCCAGAAAAAACCGAATCCCTTGAAGGCGAACGTCTGATAAAATTTATAAAACTTCTTAATACTCTCGATTCCTTGAAAGATAGCATTGAAAAGCGGGGTATGCCTGCAATTATAACATCCCGGTTGGTAGAATCCATTACCAGTGAAGATGTCTTTAAGAATAAAGAAAAAACAGAATTAATTGCTCAGTCACTTCGAGATTTGAATTATTGTACCTCTGTAGATATCAGCTTTGAACAGGAATATTCAGCTTTTACGATTGAGCTTGAATACGAGATCAATGGAGTCTTGACACATCGTTCAATCAATTGGGAATATCTAACCGGTCCACTTTTTGCTCGTGTTTATGAAACTTACGAAAAATTAAAAGAATACCCCCAAGCTCCTTATATTGTAAGTCTTGGTAAAGAAGATTTTTCTGTGGATTCAAGTAAACAACTGGTATTTGAATTATTCGAAAGAGTCAAAAAAGGACTCTATATCCAACGATATAAAGGTCTTGGTGAAATGAACCCCGATCAGCTATGGGAAACGACAATGGACCCCACTAATCGTACTATTTTGAAAGTCCATATCGAAGATTTTATGGAATGTGAATCAATCTTTGATACTCTAATGGGAAGCGATTCGACGAAAAGAAAAGAATTCATCCTCGAAAACGCACTCAATGTTAGAAATCTGGACATATAATCCCGGATACACTAAAGGAATAAAATATGGAAAATGAAAATGATGTAAATGAAATTGAAAAAGAGGAAAAATTAGAAAACCCGGAAGATTTAAATATACAAGGAATTAACCGGGTTGAAGAGGTTTCTATTGAAAAAGAAATGAAAACCTCTTACCTCGATTATTCGATGAGCGTTATTATTGGGCGTGCTATTCCGGATATTAGAGACGGTTTAAAGCCCGTTCATCGTCGAACTCTTTTTTCACTACACCAGACCGGAACACATTTCAATCAACCCTATAAAAAATCTGCACGTATCGTTGGTGATGTTATTGGTAAATATCATCCTCATGGTGATTCGGCAGTTTATGATACTCTTGTCCGTATGGCTCAGGATTTTTCTCTTAGATACCCTCTTGTCGATGGACAGGGAAATTTTGGGTCTATCGATAATGATCCTCCAGCCGCAATGAGGTACACAGAAGTACGTCTTCATAAAATTTCCAATCTTCTTCTAACCGACATCGATAAGAATACGGTAAACTTCCTTCCTAACTATGATGGATCATTATCTGAGCCTGAAATCTTTC
>JAKAGC010000087.1 GCA_021817755.1 Acidobacteriota bacterium
AAACCCGATCTTCTGACGAGGTGTTTTTCCAAGTTTATCGGAAAAATTTATCTCACCCGAATCTGGCCTCAACACCCCCGCAATTAATCTAAGCAATGTACTTTTCCCAACACCATTAATACCGGTGACCAGACACACCTGCCCCTCAGGGATATGGAAATTAAAATCAGAAAATACCACCAGTTTTTCGTAATTAAAGTTTAAATGTTTTATGGTTACCACGATTTACCTCCTCAAAATACTATTCCTTTCTTGTTTCATGATTACCGGGTTCGCTTTCCTTTATCTTACGGTTTAATTCATCCTGCATATCCAGCGGAGTAAACCCCAGTTGAATGACCCTCGACAATGCTTCATCGATTATCTTTTGAAGTAGCCTTCGCTTTTCCGGTTCCGTACGATTGGGATCATGCTTAACATAATAACCACTACCGGGTTGCGAATATACAAAACCCTCAACTTCCAATTGATAATATACTTTAGCAATGGTATTGGGATGAATCTTTACCATCGCTCCTAATTCCCGAATCGACATCAATTGATCCCCCTCTACCAAATATCCGGATAAAATATAGAGCTTTATGGCTTGCTTGACCTGCTCATACACAGGCACTACCGACCGGGCATCGACTGTAAAATTTAATGGTTTGATTTCTTTTTTCATAACTGTAACACTATAATATTACAGTGTTACAATTGTGTCAAGATGGAAATTTGATTATTTTTATTTTTTAAATAAATGATTGAATAAACCTTGTTATAACCTTTTATAAGGAATGATTTGATTGATTGTAATATCGTAAATACGTGTGTTTTTTATACTTTTTTACGGAATGACTTCGGAACCACGGAGAGAGTGAGGGCCCACATGATCTATCTTTACAAACGTAAAATCTCCCACTGGTGTTTTCGATGGGAAATTTACAACCCGGTAACTCTCTGTCCGTCCGATCATTTCATCCTTTTTCCTTGGATTTCTTCCAGTAACCAGGACTTCTAAGGTATGTCCGATGCAAGCTCTATTATTCTTTAATTGGATACTTTCCTGGAGTTCTTGAACCTTATAAAGCCTGTCTTTTTTCACTTCCATTTTAATATTGTCATCCATTTTAAAAGCTTTCGTGTGCTTTCTGGGGGAATAAATAAACGAAAAGATATTTTCATATTCCACTTGTTCAAGCAAAGATAGAGTTAATTTAAAATCATAATCGGTTTCTCCAGGGTAACCGACTATAAAATCCGAACTAAACGAAATTCCGGGAACATTTTTTTTAAATTTTTTAATAATATCTAAGTATTGGGATCGTGAATAAATTCGGTTCATTTTTTTTAAAATACGTGTTGATCCTGATTGAGCGGGAAAATGGATATTACGAGCAATTTTAGGATGCGTAGCCATTATCCGAATTAAATCATCATCATAATAACCCGGATAAGACGTGATAAACCGGATCCACTTCACGTCTATTTCATTTGCCATTTCATCAAGCAAAGCGGGGAATTTCATGTTTTTTTCAAGGTCTTCCCAGTTATTAACATTTTGCCCAAGTAGAATAATCTCTTTGTAGCCTTTTGATTTAAGATACCGGGCTTCTTCCATAATTTTATCGAAAGGGCGGTGTTTTTCCCTCCCACGAGTAAAGGGAACTATGCAATAAGAACAAAAATTATTACAACCCTCCATTATCGAGATATACCCTGAAACCAGACTGGTTCTGGATGCTATATCAGGGACAGATTCCTGCCATTTTCGGGTAAACCCTGCTTTAACTCCGGATCTTCGCCGGGAAACTATTTCTTCCACGATTTCATCGATATAGTAATATTGATGGGTTCCCACAATATAATCTATATTGGGATTACGTTTGAGAATTTTTTCCTTTTCCGACTGGGCGACACACCCTGCAACAATAATAATTTTCTCACGAGACATACGGCCTGCATAAGAAAATATTTTATCCTGCGGTTTCTCTCGCACCGCACAACTATTAATTATTATTATATCGGCGTCTTTTTCTTCTGTTCCATATACGAACCCTTTGTTTTCGAGAATATGGCGCATTTTTTCCGAATCATTTACATTCATTTGACAGCCGAAGGTTTTAATATGAAATTTCATTTTTTATTCTTATCCAGTAGATTTTGCGCTGCCTTGAGAACAGCATCATTAATATCGCTTCCCACCATTAATCGGCCAATTTCCTGAATACGTTCTTCCTGTGATAGTTCTCTTACAAAACTATACGTTTGATTTTTTTTGAATTCTTTAGTAACCAGAAAGTGAGAATCGGCGAAGGATGCGATTTGGGGGAGATGAGAAATACAGATAACCTGATTGTTTTCAGCAATACGCTGAAGTTTTTCTCCGACAAATTCAGCGGTTTTTCCACCTATTCCGGTATCCACTTCATCGAATATATAGGTTGAATTACTATCATCCCTCAATATGGATTTCAATACCAGCATCAACCGAGACAATTCACCTCCAGATGCAATTTCACGAATTTTACCGGGTGATTGACCTGGATTTGATGAAAAATAAAATTCGATTCGATCCGTACCTTTTTCAGAAACCGTATCCGGGTCAGGTTCCACTTCATCAATCCGAACCAAGAATTTCGCTTTACTCATTTCGAGGCTTGAAAGTTCTTTTTCAATGATTTTACTTAATTCAATCGCTTTTTCTTTGCGACAATTTCGTAATTTAAGATTAACCGTTTTATATACTAGAAATTCTTTTTCGATTTCTTTTTGCTTTTCAGAAAGCGAAAAATCCATGTCTGCAAGAAGATTGCGTTCTTTTAGAAGTTCATCCCTTCTATGAAGGAGTTGTTCCAAATTCATCTTGTACCTGGATTTGAGACGATTGAGTCTTAATAATTTATCGCTAACCTCATTCAATTCATCCTCGCTAAAATCCACCCGCCCAGATATATTAGACAGTGTGGAAGAAAGTTCAGGAAGAAGGTTATAAAAATTACGCATCTCTTCGGTTAGGTTTTCTAACTCTGTGGGGTAAATGGATTTTAAGAAATCGAGATTTTTCAGATTTTCTGAAATAACAGCATATACAGAGCGATCTCTCTGATAAAGGTCTCCGATCAATTTATGCGTTCGAGATAATATTTCCTCCGCAGAAGAGAGGATCAATGAGCGTTGCTCAAGGCGCGTATCATCTCCTGATTCCATTTTAAGATCATTTATTTCATTAATCTGAAAAGTTATATATTCTAGAGTTTCACCTGCATTTTCACCTTTTTTTTTCAATTGCCCCAATTGTTCAATCAACGTCCGTAGATGATTATATTCTTCGGAAAGTTCATTAAGCAGCAATTGATTTCTACAAAATTCATCAAGATATATACGGTGATTAGTAGCGTTTAATAAAAAAATGTGTTCATTTTGTCCATAGATATTCAGTAAAGATTCCGCTTTCTCTTTTAATTGAGTAAATGGAACGACACTTCCATTAATAAAACAAAGTGAACGTTTTTTGTTAACTTCTCTTCGCAGGACAAATTCGTCATCTCCTGCGGAAAACATTGCTTCTACCACAAGGGTATTATCCTCACCCCGGATTGCTGTCTCCGGAACTTTTTTATTGAGAAATTGATTAACTGCTCCAATCAATATGGATTTTCCTGCCCCTGTTTCTCCGGTGAGGACATTCAAATTTGGAGAAAAATTTAATTCTACTTTTTCGACTACTGCGAAATTTTCAACTTTTAGATAAACCAGCACGAGTCACCTATGGTCGAGTCATTCTAAAAGGGGAAGACAATAAAAGGAATATCCATTCTTCTATATAGCTTCCCCATTTTTGAAGTTTTACCTGGGAATATATGGACCCAATAACCGGGAAAGATTAATTCGTCCGTATCCGATATATTGATCTACTCCGTTATAGGTATCGCTATTGACATCCATCGCAGTATAACGCAGAAGATCCATAACCTGGGCATTTGTAAGGAACGGTTTTTGCATGAGGAGTAGAGCTGCGGCACCAGCAACTACTGGTGCAGATACTGAGGTCCCGCTCTCAATAGTGTATTCATTTAAATCCAATAGTGATGCCGGATTAAAAGAGGCACCCCACAGGTATGTTCCTGGAGCTGCAACATCGATTTGTGGTCCTGGATTGGAATAATAAGCCCATTGATCATTTGCATCAGTAGCGGCAATGGCTAAACAATAATCATCGTAAGCAGCAGGAAAGAAAACCGTTGTATTATAATTACCGGCAGCAACAACTATTAGGCAACCTTTTTCATAAGCATATTTACAAGCATCTTCAAGAATGAAACTGGGGTTTTTCCCTCCAACACTGAGGTTTATAATCTTAGCACCATGATCCGCAGCGTACTTGATACCTGCTGCTATAACAAGATAAGAACCATATCCATCCGCACGGATAACTTTTACCGGCATGATTTTTGCATAAGGACAAACTCCGGCAATACCGAAACCGTTATTAGATTCAGCGGCTGCAATTGATGCTACAAACGTACCATGCCCATTATCATCAGAGGTATTGTTGTTTTCATCCGCGAAATTATACCCTGATGTCATATTATTTTTTATATCCACATGATCTCCGGCTACTCCAGTATCCAGAATTGCAATAGTAACTTCCGTACCAGTTTTTCCAGTTTCAAATTTCCAATCTTCAAAAGCTCCCCATCCTTCCAAAGCATTGATATCACATCCGGATGTGCCTTTCAACTCAAGATCGGGAATATAAATTTGACCAGTGTTAACTAAGGAGTACTGGTAGATAAACAGTGGATCATTGGGTATTTGAGAGGTGGAAGAAATAGATGCCAGATAATCCGGTGATGCATCGGCTATAGCACTTTCAGTGCGTAATTTTTTGCATAATGCCTCGATATCAGGATTTCCAGAAGTCTCTACGATATAATTTCCAGTGGGAGAGTAAAACCGAAGATTATTAAAGGGGATACCGGTTCGGCGGCTTAAGAACTGAAGAATATTGTTTTCCTTAGTTATAATCCTATTTCCCCGCGCGGTTTCGCTAAAAGCTTCAAAATTTTGTGAAGTTTCGTTAAATTTAATGACCACCCGGTTTTGAATATAAAGTTGGCCTCCCTCACCAATCATGTAACCATCAGAGGGCTTTTTACTTTCAAACGGAAATACAGAAATAGATGAAGTAAAAAATAATGAAATTCCAATAATTAAAATCAAAAATTTTTGAAAATTCGATCGATCGTTTTTCATAATCCCCCCTATTATTAAAATGTATATGAAATTATTGCTGAAATCGAAGTATTCGAAAATAATGTAACTTTTCCCTGTACTTCAAAATCCCCTGCTTCAAAGTGGATACCTGAAACGAATCCCAAAGGCTTCCGCTGTTTATATGACAGTTCTTCATCCCCTGAAATGTTTCCGACAGTTTCAGAAGAATTAAACTTCCCTTTTAAGAGGAATAATTGAGGCCCTGCGAATAAATCTATATTAGAGAGTCCTTCATACTGTGCCAACAATTCAAGACTCATGCGCGTTAAACTGTTTTGAAATTCTCCTGTTCCGTCCACATTATCAAGAAAAATTAAAAAATCATTCTTTGCTTTCATAAAATGCATGAATTCTGCATTTGCAGAAAATGAAAAGTCTTTCCAGGAAAAAAATTCAGAGCGGACATTAAAACCTAGCATCATGGATTTGAAATTCGTATCGTCCAATTGTAAGGTCAGAGGAACCTGGTAAAAATTTACAGGATCTTTCATAGAATTAACTCCATATCCGATTAGAGCGCCCACTGTAAAGTATTCTGAGAATTCCGCTTCTAATCCCAACGCCGCATAAAATAATGTCAAATCATCCTCCAGTTTATCTATTTTTACAGGTATACGGGAGTGAGAAAGATGCAAGCCCGCTGTAAAGTCAATGCCTGAGAATTTTGACTCTTTTTCAGTTGAATATTGAAATGATGAAAAAATAAGCAAAACCGCCAGTAATACGATAACTTTTGTTTTCATATTTTTACCCTCAAATTTACTATTGATTTATTTCTCTAGATGTATCAATATACCTAAAACGCTAATTATTGTCAAATGAAAAAAGAATTTAACAGTTTTTCCAAAACAGAAATTCAAAATTTTAATGACTAAGTTTTACTAACGAGTAAAATAGGTTTAAAAAAGATAAAATTATTAGGTTAGATGTTGATTAAAACTAAGTTATCTATTATAATAGTAATGCTCATCTCTCACAAAATATGGAGGTCATCGTGGACTTAAAACCATTGAAAAAATCACTCAAAACAAACGGTTTGATGGATCAATTGATTAATGCCATCTCTGGTTCTTCACCACTAACAAGGTATTCAAAGGGAATCTTTCTGGATTGTATTGTTAAATCCGGAGAAGCATGCGTGGTCAAGGTAGGAGATCCACCCATCGGTCCGATCAGGTAATACTCTCAACCATTACACCGTTCCCATCGAAATTTCTTTTGTTAGATCCAGGAAAATTAAAAAACCGAATGCCGGCGGTTCATCAATGTTTATACATCTGAACCGCCGGTTATATACGGAAGACATGAGAAAACTAGCTGCAAAAGTAGATTTATTATGGGTAATAAAAACCATTACCCTATTCAATTAAACATACGGAATTCGGACTCTTACTCGGATTGAATTTCCTTTTTTTTTAGAAAAAACAAATGAAGCCAATAAAAAGGAAATTTTGACTGCTTAAAAAACTATAATTAATTGATACATGTATAAATAGATTTACTACTTCTTATTTATCATTTTTTAGAATTTTTATGGATTCCTCAGGAAGCATCGGATTTATAAAGGATTGGGTTCCGATCTCGAATCCTCCTGTTCCGGATATTATTGGTAATAACTCGATGTGCCAATGAAAATGCTCCGAATACCTGTTATCCTTTGAGAAAGGTGCATTATGCAAAATCATATTATAAGGTGGGTGATCCAGTGCTTTATTGATTTTCCCAATAGCATCCCGAAAAATGATTGCGAGTTTTCGCAATGCTGCATCCTCCATTTCCTCGAATACAGCATAATGATGAACAGGATAAAGTGAAAGTTCAAAGGGGAGGCGAGGGGCATAAGGTGCAAAAACAATAAATTCTCCGTTTTCTAACAACAATCGTTGTTGAAATCTGATTTCATGCTGTACAATATCACAAAATAGGCACCTTTCTTTTTTAGCAAAGTAACTCTGAGCATGTTCCAACCTATCGGTAGTACGGGCAGGAATTACAGGTAAAGCCACTATTTGAGAATGAGGATGGGATATCGTTGCTCCCGCTTGTATTCCATGATTTTTAAATACCTGGATGTAGCGAAACCGGATATCTCTTTTTAAATCGAGGATCCTATGTTTAAAGGCTAGGAAAATCTCATAAACAGTGTCCTCCTCCATTTCATCTATCCCTCTGGTATGGGAAGTGGTTTCAATAACCACCTCATGGGCACCGATTCCATTCATCTTATCATAAAATCCATCCGCCCGTTTATCCAATAATCCTTCTACCTTCAATGCCGGATACTTATTGGGAATAACACGCAATTTCCACCCCGGTTTATCATGAGTCGTATTGGCTATACGCAATGAATGAATTTCAGGTGGCGTCATGTCTTCGTTTCCTTCACAAAACGGACAATTTGCAGAGGTCAATGTATACTCACCATGAGCAGTGAAAAACTGAGGCCGCCTCTGCCGCTCGGGGGAAAAAATAACCCACGTTTCACTGGTTGGGTCTTTTCTTAATTCCGGCATGGGTTTTACTCCTTATGCTTTTTTTCCATATATAATTGTAACATGTTCATTCATCTTTTCCTATCCCCACATTTTTGATTTATGCTTCCGGTACATGCTAACCAACACAGAATAGCTAATCACCTAACAGTAAAGGAAATGGAATCTAAAATTCTACCTGAGAACCGTATTTCAAGGTGATGATTGCCGGGTTGAAGCTTCCAAAAGGGAAAGTGAGGAAACACTTCACGCTTGTAAAGTGAGCCATCCACAATATACTCGATTTCTTCCCCAGGATGAAACCCCATAACCTCGAAGGTAATCTGTTGACTTTCGCGTGATATTGCACTGGAAATACTAAAAAAATCGCCTTTCTGGGGAAATGATATTCGTTTTTCTTTTTCCCGGTCGATACCGACAATTTCAGAGGAAGAGTGATTTAGTGCCCATTGTCCGTACAATTCCGGGTAATGAACCTTCGTTATACCATTCTCCCGGACATGCCAAGTGCAAACTTGTTTGGGAAGATTCTGGGAATCGAAGTACTCCTCTACTGTATCGGGGCAAAGTGAGGTGGCGAGTTCGCCGGATAATGCACATACCCTCCTTTTCTCCACGCCTGAGGGAATTTCAATTCCTCCCCTGGTCCAATCTTTTTGGAGTGCCAGGAAAATATCTCGCAATATGGTGGATACGTTTCCAACAAAGGTTGTATCTTCCATATTTGTTCCCGAAGGATTACCGATCCAGACTCCTACAGTGTATTCGGTATTCGTTGCAACAGCCCATTTGTCCTTGAACCCTTTTGATGTTCCGGTTTTAATGGCAAGAGGGAAGGGAAGCTTCATAGATGAGTCATATCCGAAGGATGCAAACCGTGCTGCCGGGTCAGAGAGTATATCCCAGATTAGAAACGCAGTTACAGGATCAAACAGTTTGACCTCTTTCGAGTGTTCTTCTTTAATAAATCGAGGAGTATACATTATACCTTTGTTAGAAAAAGCAGAATAAGCCGTAACGAGATCAAGCAATCGAACCTCTCCTGATCCGAGCGCAATAGTTTCTCCATAAAATCCGGAATCTGATTTTAAATAGGTAAACCCGGCCTGCTGGAGTTTAGATATCACCTGGGCGGGTTTAAGTTTCATAGCCAGATAGAAAGCGGGGATATTGTAAGAACAAGCGAGAGCTACTCTTAATCTCAAAGGGCCATGCTCTCTTCCGTCATGGTTCTTAGGAAAAAATCCGCCTTTAGAGGGAAATTTGATATCGGGTAAAATAGTTGATGGAGTATATCCGGATTCAAGAGCCAATCCATAGACAAAGGGTTTCAATGTGGAACCGGGTTGCCGTAACGCGACTGCTAGATTGACATTTCCGGCATTTGAATCATTGAAGTAATCGGGAGAGCCAACAAAACCTAAAACTTCATGGCTTCGAGTATCGAGCACCACTGCCGCGGCTGATGAGACGCGAAAACGATTGAGCCGAACCATATGCCCACGAATAATTCCTTGAATTTCTGACTGGATACGGTAATCAAGTGTTGTTTGAATTCGATCCGGAATGGATTTATTCCTAAATTTTTCCCATACCATTTCGATAAAATGGGGGGCGAGAAATGGAAACGATTTCGACTGAAAATAAATACCTTCGCTTTCCGCCCTCTTATACTCGTCAAGTGTTATATGATTTTTGTCTTTAAAGGATTCCAATATGATCTTCCATCGTTTTTTCAAAATGGAAAGATGGCGATTTGGATTATATTGGGAAGGCGATTTGGGAATAAGTGCCAGATATATTGCCTGGTTCAACGAGAGCATAGATGGTGCTTTCCCAAAATAAAAATAAGAGGCCTGGTTTACTCCATAAACCATATTGCCGAAAGGAAGACGATTGATATAAGATTCAAGAATTTCACTTTTAGAGACATGCATTTCGAATTTCAGTGCTGAAAACACTTCCGATATCTTATTTAATATGCCGCGGTCTTGATGATGGTAGATCATTTTCGCAAGTTGCATTGTAATAGTGGACCCACCAGAGACAACCCTTCGACGCGAAATGTTCTGCCATAAGGCACGAATGATAGATTTTATTGAGACTCCATTGTGATCATAAAATTTCTTATCTTCGATTAAAACAATGGCTCGCAAAAAATGTGGGGAAACCTCAGAAAGACGGCAATACTTAGAATAGGTTTCATCTGCTGATAAATAAGTACGCAGTTCTTTTCCGTTCCTATCGGTAAAAGTGGTAGAATATGAGGCATTTTTGAAAATAGCCTCATCGAAAGAAATAAAATAAATGGTCAATCCGATTGTAATAATAATCAAAAAGCCAATAAGTATAATTAGTTTTCGCTTATGTCTTTTTAGAAATGCATATATTTTGTCTTTCATATTCC
>JAKAGC010000088.1 GCA_021817755.1 Acidobacteriota bacterium
GAACCCATCGAGCAGGATTGGAATAAATCGAGAAAACCGCATCGCTTACATCCACCGGATTTCCTCCAACCATTGTTATTCTTATTTTATATAGAGATGATGGAATGTTTGGAATTTTCCATGAATAACTACCTGTATTAGGAGTAGATTCTGTAATGGTATTCCAGGTCATCCCTTCATCAGGGGTATATTCAATTTTGACTTCTTCCTGGATTCCAGTGATATCCCAGGTGATATCTTGCTTCGAATCGAATAACCATAACTCACCTCCATTGGGTGAAGTAATATTGATAGCCAAGCAATTATTTTGAATTGATTCCCAGTCAGGATCATGAGTATCCAACCAGTTTATTAAAATCTGATCGTTAGTCTTTAAACAATTATATCCGATATCGAGCAGTGTTATTGCGGTTAAATTTGTTAAATCCGCAGGGATTTCTCCACCCAATTGACAAGAATTTAAATTTAATGTCTCCAAGCGGGTGAGGTTTCCCAATTCCTGGGGGATACTGCCACTCAATGGATTATTACTTAATAAAAGATACGATAATTTGGTCAGATTTCCAAAAGTTGTGGGAATAGCTCCGGTTAGATAATTCTGATTAAGTTCGAGGTTTCTCAAATTGGATAGATTTCCGAAGCTCTCAGGAATATGACCTGTCAGTTCATTATTACCCAGGATTAAGCTCTGCAAATTACTTAAATTCCCCAATTGAGCCGGTATACTACCGGTGAGGTGGTTATTGAAGAGATGTAATCTTTCCAAATGGATAAGATTTCCTAATTCAGGCGGTATAGTCCCACTCAACTGGTTATTGTATAAGTACAAATCCATAAGATTGACTATATTTCCCAGTTGTGGCGGAATTTCTCCGCTTAACTCCCCATCGCTTAAATAGAGGTATTTTAGTTTTCCTAGATTTTCCAGTTGAACCGGAATACTCCCGCTAATTGGATTATGCCCCAGTCCCAGGGTTTCCAGGTTGAACAGGTTTCCCAATTCTACTGGAATACTTCCATTTAATTGGTTGTAACACAAATTCAACAAAGTTAAATTTTCCAGGTTCCCTAATTCTACCGGGATATTACCTGTAAGATTGTTAGTTGACAAATCGATATGAGTAAGATTAATCAGAGTTCCTATTTGGACCGGGATTATTCCCGATAGATTATTGGAACTCAACGTAATGCCGGTTATAGCATTACCTGTTGTTTCAATGCCAAACCAATTGCTTTCCGTTCCCGGTAATGAAAATCCATCGCCGAATAACGGAGGGGTTTTCCATCCACCGTTGTTTGTCCAACCATCACCATTTGTTGCAGTGTACAGAGCTACTAAAACCCCTCGTTCTTGAGAAGATATGCCATTATAAATGATAAACGTTTGATCCGAAATATCAACCGGAATACCAGTTGGAGCTTCTTTTACCCGAATTCGGCATTGCGATGAAATCGCTTCATTCGGGATAGTCCAGTTATATAACCCTGTATTAGAGGTAGAATCAATAATAGAAATCCAATTTGAACCGTCATCTATAGAATAATCGATTGCAATATTTCCTGTAAATCCGGTCGATGACCAGGTAATGGATTGAGTAGAACCCACAAGCCAGCTTTCGCCTCCATTGGGAGATGAAATAGAAATCGACGATGACGAACCGATTGTAATGGTTCCTGTTCTTTGGCAGGTTGAACCACCATTATCAACCGTCATTGTCCATGTATAAATTCCATCCGATTGATAGATATGGGTCGGATTCTGACCAGAACCATGTGCAGAGCCATCCCCGAAATCCCAATCAATGGAAGGCGTTAGAAACACTTCGAATTCATAAATCCATCCATGCGTGATATCACAGTTGTATAATAATATCCTTACTTTTTCTGAAGTAACAGGTGGAAAACTATTATCCGTTGCAATGGAGCCGCCAGCCCAGAATTGGCCATCATCGAGTGGGAATTTAACGTAAGAGTGTCCATCAGTTGTTGAGAATACATCCACCCAGTTGGCTCCATCCCAATACTGAATACTGTATGTGTTTGGAATATGATCGTACCCATGGTGCCAGATAAAGACGCGATCAAAGGTTTTTGCAGTACCGAAATTAATAGTGGATTGTCTCCATCCGCAAGGTTCTACATACCCCAATGTACCACCAGTAAAAGCCAAACCATGTGCCCATTCCGGATAAACTCGAATTCCGTCTACAATTTCCCATGGATATGAACCGCCACCCCATCCACTGTCCGATTCAAGGGGACTCGGATATCCGGTCCCACTTGGATTATAGGCCAGGTTGAGTGAAGGTGAAAGGCTATCTGGCGGGTATTTATCCAGAATTGTAGTTCCGATAAATTGAATTTCCTGGCCGCTGAATCCGGTAGTAGGTACGTTGGCAGTGCAATCTGTTTCGTCTCCTATGATATATGAAGGTGTATTTTCCATTGAAAATCCGTTTGCCATGATTAGAACATCTTTTTCGAAGGATCCAAAAATCAGGAAAAAACCAATAGAAATTATGAATAAAATAAGATACTTTCCCATACTTCCTCCCCGAAGTCAGGGAATTGCTTTGAAGACTCAATTGGTTTTGAGTTTCTAAATATCCCCGACCCCCGATAAAAAATCCTTTTCAATCTCTATAATTTGAAGGGTATCATGGATTATTATTAAAAGCAATTCGTATTACTACCTAAATAAGAGTAAGTAGTATTACTTATAGATTGCATTAGTGAAAAAAATATCCTGTTTCTTAAAATAACCTCTCTTTAAATTTTGAGCAAAGGTATGTAAAAATGAAAAAATAACTCCAAATATTTGACTTAAAAATTGTTTTTTCTTACAATCCGATTATGGACTAATAATATTTCCTATATTCTGAATAAAAGAATATAGGCAGGAGGAAAATATGAGACGATTTTTCTTTAGGATTGGATTTACAGTTATGATTTTGTTGGTTTTTGTTGGGAGCCTTATGGCTCAGCAGTTTGGGGGAATTGTTCAATACCCAACAGGATTATATCCCACTGATGCATTTGTTGGTCGATTAAATTCAGACAACCGGCTCGATATAGCCGTGACCAATAGAGATTCGAATACGGTTTCAGTTTTCTTAAACAGAGCTAACAGTGCATATTATCAAAAAGTGGATTATGCAGTAGGAACAAACCCTAGTGGAATCTATGGTGGGGATATCGATGACGATGGGGATATCGATCTGGTTGTATCAAATAAAGGAAGTGGAAATATCTCGGTTTTAAAAAATAATGGATCCGGTGGATTTGCTTCTGCGGTAAACTACCCGGCAGGAGTAAATCCCAGTGCAATATTCTTGATTGACGTGGATGATGATGAAGATATAGATGCCATTATTACCAATATGACAGTCGGATTGATAACGGTTTTTTATAACGATGGCACAGGTAGTTTTTCATCCTCATCCAGTTTTAATGTCGGAGCAAACACAATGCCGGTCGCTCTATTTGCCTGTGATTTTAGTGGTTTGGGTAACCCGGTGGATATAGCAGTCGTCGATAATTCCGGAGATGCAGTCATCATAATGGAAAACAATGGATGGGGAGCATTTTCGGCTTGTGGGAGTTTCCAGGTCGGATCCGCTCCAAACAACATTCATGGCGGTGATATCGATAATGATGGTGATATCGATCTGGTGGTAGCAAACTATAAATTGGCGAATGCGGCATCCGTTTTAATAAATAACGGGAACTGCAGTTTTACTGTAACCAGTGCCAGCAATATTGGTGGTGGAATTGATGTATATTTAATAGATATCAATGGCGATAATCTATTGGATTTAGTGGCAGCATCATATACCTCTATTACCACAGCCTTGAATGATGGGAATGGGTGGTTCTATCCGGCGGTTTCGCATACAGGTGATACCATTGGTAGATATTCGTGCGTCGTTGCAGCAGATGTTAATGCCGATGGTGATGTTGATATTGTGGCGACGAGTTCTTTTAATAATTATATGACTGTTCTACGGAATAAACAAATCTGCTGTCATGGACTTCGAGGTAATGTTAATTGGGATCCGGCTGACATAGTAGATCTTAGTGATCTATCCGCCTTAGTAAATTATCTTGAAGGAGGAGGTTATGTTTTGCAATGTGAAGATGAAGCAGATGTAAATAATGACGGCAGAGTCGATCTTTCAGATCTAAGTATTCTAGTCAATTATCTCACAGGAGGAGGCGCGCAACTGTATTCCTGCGACTAAAAATGTGAAATCCTCTTTTGGTTTTTCGTTAGAATTATTGTAATTTTCTGGGAATAATTAAGTATTGAATAATGAATGGAGCATTATTCTACCTATTTTTTAATAAAATGATTGCATGATACCTTTTCTTAAAATATCCATATTGAAATTTTTAACTAAAAATCTTTTGTATTCTATTCAACTGTTTTCTTCCAGTAAATGAGTAGAAATACCTTCGGGTTCATTTTAGTTTTTCCCGGCTAATCACTTGACTTCATGCAAGATCAGTCCTATAATTCCCCGATGAAAACAAAACAAAAAATTATGGTCATTTACGGTACGCGTCCAGAATTGATTAAACTGGCACCTGTCATCCTGGAACTTCAAAAATACCCGGAAGATTTCGAGCTTTTCCAACTTGCAACAGCCCAACATCGAGATATGCTCGACCAAATGCTGGATATCTTCCAGCTTAAACCGGATCGTGATCTTAATATAATGGTTCCAAACCAAACCCTGGATCAATTAAGTAGTAATGTGATGTTGAAAGTTTCGGAAATTTTTACGGAAATCGCACCGGATATCGTTATCATCCAGGGAGATACTACTACTGCCATGGTATCTGCTATGGCAGCTTTCTATAAAAAAATCGCAGTGGCCCATGTGGAAGCGGGACTGCGTACTGGCGATATCTATAACCCATTCCCGGAAGAAATCAACCGGAAAGTCGTGGGAACCCTTGCAAACTACCATTTCCCTCCTACTATGACTGCGGCTGAAAACTTGAAAAAAGAAGGTATTCCCCTTGAACGTATTCTAATGACCGGCAATACTGTAGTTGACGCCCTGAAATTCATTGAACCGAAACTGGACGGTTATACTCCCCGTGTCCAATTGGAACCGGGTAAAAAAATGATCCTGGTTACTGCTCACCGCCGTGAAAATTTCGGTGATCCGATGGAAAACATCTGCAAAGCGATTATCGATATTTCGGAACGTTATGACGATGTGGAAATCGTTTATCCGGTTCACCCGAACCCGAACGTAAGAGAAAAAGTATTTAATCATCTTGCCAACCGGGATAGAATTCACTTACTTCAACCGTTGAACTATATCGATTTTCTGGTCCTTATGCGCAAAGCTTATTTAATTCTAACAGATTCGGGTGGGGTTCAGGAAGAAGCTCCGACTTACAATAAACCTGTGCTGGTAATGCGCCTGGTAACTGAACGCCCGGAAGGAGTGGAAGCCGGCGTGTCAAAAATTATCGGTACAAACCAGAAAAATATTGTGAACGAAGTGTCTCGCATTCTTGAAGATGAAGATACATTCAGACGAATGTCAAGAGGAACCAATCCGTATGGGGATGGTCAAGCTTCCCAGAGAATCCGGAAATTTTTTAAATCGCTTGAACTTGACTAAATAATATCAACTGGGTTCAAACCCAATTAAAAATAGAAATATGAAACGGACTTTTCATTTTCGATTCGTTGTTATCCTGGTAATACTATTTTGGGGACTTCAGGGAACGATATACTCCGTTTCATCTGCTCCTAATGTTCAGACGTTTTCACCTCCACTAGTAGGATTTACGATTCATTTCGATTTTTTGGAATCTAAAGAAGATGCTGAAAAACTATTGAACTTCGCTTACACAAACAAGACGGAAATCCTGAATGTGGTCCCCTCTCCTCATATCTGGAAAAATAAAGTAGCGCTGGAAATATTAAAAACCATTTTTTCATTCGCTACCGGTCATAGAATGAAGATCATCCTGACCCGGATCGATGGAAGCGAAATTACGGGAGACCGGATGACTCGGGATAATTATATATACTCCCATATATTAACCCAAAGAGGAAAATTACCATCAGGTAAAGATACTCCATTTTTCTTCTGCAACCCGGTTGGCAACCTTGCATTTATCCAATGGCAAAAAGAGGAAACAGAATATTATGCACGGCATTTCTCCAACGAACCTACATTAATGGGATTCAGTGTGGGGATGTTTAATGAACCATTCGTTTCGCAAAGAGGGAGTCTTTTATGCTTCGACGAAACGACAAACTCATATGAGATCGCTCAATATACTCCGTATGGTTTGGAGTGGTGGCATAAATGGTTAAATAAGGAATTCCACGGACGAATAAAGAAATTGAACGGAAGATACAGTTCATCTTTTAAAGACTTCAATGAAGTCCCAATGCCGGTAAATGAGAAAGATGACCGATTCGGAAATTCTTCTGAAACTTACTGGGATTTGGTCCGAGCTTTGAATTCCTGGGTTGTTTCAAGATATGAAGAGTGCCGGAAAATATGGCATACCTATAGCAAGAAGAATATCCCATTTATTCTTCAATTCAGTGGTTATATGCCTGAAAAACTTGTAAAAGGAAGACCTGCTTTTGCTGCATTGGATGTATTCGATTGGATATCGCGAGCAGATGCACTTGGATTATCACTCTATACAAATGCAGAATATGACGACAAAGGGCATGCTTCGGATAAAGCCATGGTTCATTTTCTCCAACTGGCCCACATGATGAATAAAAAAATATTTATCCTTGAAAGCGGTTACGAAGATAATGGAGCGGTTTGCGATAATGAGGAATTGGATTTCTTTGTTTCCCAGGCTTCTGAGCTTCACCCGGAAAGTGTGATTTATGAGTTTTTAAAAATGAGCTATGATGAAACCTTTCCTAATAACAGCGGAAAAATTATCGATCAATCATGGAATATTCGAAAAGAAACAGTTGAAAAATTAATAGGCGCATTTGACCGAATTAAAACCGGTTCTGTTTCAAATTCAGCTCCAATATATATTTATGACGATCCGAATGGATTGAAAAATTCCGAAAATGAACTGAATATACGTAAAATGATGATAAATATGGCTTATGATAAACCAATTGTGTTTATCCCTCAAAATGCGATTCAATTCCTTCCCAGGGGTTCAATGTTAAACATTCCAAAATCTTCGCTATCTAAAAGTCTATTACGAATGTTGAAATCAAGAGGAATCAGTTTTAAAGTGGGATATAATAATTAAAGGGCGACCAAAAGGCCGCCCTAAGCACTATTACTTTTGTGGGTAATTGAGTTTACATTAATGCGATCCCTTTTATCTAATGGAAATTAATATATTCTTTTCTATAATAAACCCTTTATTATCTTCCAATATAAACACTAAATTGAAATCCCCATAAAACCCCGGACCAGGTTGCCAATAAAAAATACCGGTCAGTCGATCTATAGTCGATCCTATTGGTAATGGTCTATTCTCTTCTCCAACTCTCATTAATCCATCAACGAGTTTATACGAATTTTCAGAACTGATCCCCTCCACAAGTGGAATTTCTACCCGCTGCAAAGGCTGAATTGTTTTTTGTTCTATGAATGGATTGTTGCCTCCGGCAGGCAGAACCCTTTTTGAAAAAAGGGTTCTGCACTCCCCAAAACTTTTGGTAATGTTCTGTTGAAACCCTGAATAATTTTGAATGTTAAAAAACCGGCTGCCGATTCCATTTTCATTACCTGCATTGTCAACAACTGACCAACTTATAGTATGAAGTCCGTTTTCATAGTTTTTAGTATTTATATAATAGTAACCCCCAGCCCCATTACTGTTGGCATACCCGGGAAATAATGTGGCAATATCCACACGGTATTGATTGTATACAACATTACCGATGGGTTTTCCATCAACATACACACTAATGGTTGAACCATCTATAGGTATCATATTGGGATAAGGAGTCAATACCCAACCGAAATTAATATATTGAGAACCCCCGGTATTACTTCCCGCTACTGGGGTATCGATTGCTCCGAAAGGTCTTTTTTCATGCGCATTGTCACAGGTGATTGATTTTTCACCAAGAGTGATTGTATTACCTTCAATATCTGTCGCAATGGCTACCAACGTGTAGGTTCCATTTCCACCATTAGGAAGAGAATTGGATAAGAGCATATACCCCCATCCGGCTTTATAATTACCGGGATAATCGGGATATTGGGCTTCCACATCGGGGCGTGCCCCTTCTACTAATATCGGATCACCGACAAATATGAGGTTTGTTCCCTCCTCACTTTCTGTGGGCTTACGGAAAATTTTCACTTGAAGCACCTGTATATCATCGAGGACCCAACCGGTAACAGGAATACTACCATTGGTGATACTACCATCGGCTGGAGTAGAAAATTCACCGAAAGGTGCGGAACCTTTTTCATAAACAGTTAATAAGACATTTATTACCTGTGGAGAATTTAATGCAGCAGGGTCTGTTACAGTTACAGTTCCGGTGTATTTCCCAGGATTCATTGTGGGATTTTTCAATCCTATATAGAACCTATCTTTTTCCAACTGAGGATAGGAAAAAACGTCAATCCATGGTTGATCGGCGACAGCGATCCAATCCAATGTCCCACTTCCCATATTGATAATTCTTATCGCATGCGAATAAGATGTATAATTGGGCTCCCCGGCAACACACCCGAAACTTACTTTCTCGTGACTCAATTTTATCCATGGATTGGATGATGTTATTATAAAGACACTATTGGAATCATCGCTGTACCCTGCGCCGGAAATATGAATTTTATAATTATTACCTGAATTGACCGAATGAGGTATTTCCCAGGAGAATGTTTCTGCGCTTGCTGCTACAGTCCCAATGGATAAAACTTTTGTCCCATTTTGAGTAAGAGAGATAGAAATATCTCCGGTTACTCCTGTAGATGCCCATGTAATGGCATGAGTGGATCCGGTAATCCATGATTCTCCGCCATTGGGAGAAATTACCGTCAACCCTGGTTTATAATTTTCTATCTTTTGTAATACGATAAATTTCTTGGAGGGCCCATCGGCGAGATATACATAATCCCCTCGGACTTTTACATCGTATACGCTACCATTGGTTTTATAACTTCCGGCTATAAACGGAGCTTGGGGATTGGTAAAATCTGCTGCATACAAGCCATCTGCTCTACTTGCGACATAAACATAGTTTCCGGATGCGAATAAATGACGGGGTTCACCGGGTACGCAAACGCTTCCAGAGCGCTGAGGATTATTGGGATCAGAGACATCGATTGCAACAATACTCCATGATTCGGCATAATAATCATAAATTAAATTGTAAATAAAGGATTTACTCGGATCAGAACATAACCATGAGGTTCTTATTTCATTCCAATAAGTAACTCGTTGAGGATTAGCAGGATTGGTAATATTATATACTTCAAATCCATAGGATGTATTAATGTAAAGGTAATCGCCTTTTATGGCAATTCCCTGCCCCCCACTACTAGCGCAGGTTAAATATTGGACATTTGATAAGTTTGATATATCAAAAATTGTCAGGCCTTTTTCCATGTCCGATACATAACCATAATCTCCTTTTACTGCAACATCCTGTTCATCTTCAAGGATTCCTGATCCGACTTGGAATGTTTCAATGGGGTTTTCCGGGTTAGATATATCAATCCCCCTGAAATTGTATCCAGCAATGAATATGTGATTCCCAGAAATGGTACTTGCCCATCCCTTGATATTTTCATTTGAACCGGCAAGAAATGGTAAGTTGGGATTGGAGATGTTAAATACATATGTCGATGTACCGATTACATAGGAATAATTTCCATTTAACTCAATCGCAAGTAACCTTTCAGGTTCGTTAAGTGAATTGGGCTGAACCGGAACGGAGGGATTATTTTGCTGGGAAACCCGGAAATAACCTTCTTTGTAAGAATTAGAAGTACTATTGGGGATTTCCCATTCAAATACTTTTTTAAATGTCAGAGTGCCTGCATAACTTATTCCGGTTAATATAATCAAAATGCAAATGGTTAGTAAAATTAATTTTTTCTGTTTCATAACATCCTCGTTTAATTCATCTTAAATTTATTGGGTATTTTTCTTTC
>JAKAGC010000089.1 GCA_021817755.1 Acidobacteriota bacterium
TCATCGTCAAATCCTCCTTTTAATTTTATAATGTCATTATTATACTTGAATTTTTTTTTTTTGCCTATACCCGAAACAAAAAATTTATTATTTTTTTTACAAAATTAATAAAAAAAAATGTTAATTCTGGTTGAAAATCCTCTTGACGACATTACAATCCTATGTTATAAAGATTAAATAGGTTATTATCTACTTTTTTTATGAGAAATGCATGAGGCTAAAAATTTTTGTCTTACGGTTATTTCGAATCGGGGGATTTTTGCTTCCCCTAATCCTGTCAGAGATGTTGTGTTATCAGTGGTTAAAAGCAGAAGTAATAAGTATTGAAATCCTGGAACGAGTTCCTTTTCTTGAGGGAATTAAATTTGGAAATGTGGGTGGTTATGAAAAAATAAAAGGACGTCTTCATTACAGTATAGATCCGGATAATCCTGCAAATTTCAGGATTACGGATTTGCATCATGCACCGCGCAACCATGAGGGAAATATTGAATTCTCGGGAGAATTCTTGCTGATTAAACCTGTAGATATGAAGAAAGGAAATCACCGTTTACTCTATGATGTGACAAATCGAGGGAACTTAAACATACTAAGTGTAATGAATAATGCTACATGGACCAATAATCCTTCTAATTTGATCCATGCCGGCAATGGTTTCCTGATGAGGCAGGGTTATACGTTATTATGGAGTGAATGGAACTGGGATGTGAAGCCTGGAAATGGTCGCCTTCAAATCGACATCCCCTATGCAAAAAGCAATGGAAAGCCCATTTCACAAAAAATTGCAGTTGAAATTGTTACTAGTAGAAGAACAAAAAGTTATGCAGAGCCCTTATGTTGGGGGAATGCAAAAGGTTATCCGGCAGCCGATCCAGACGATCCAAGGGATTCAGAACTTACAGTTAGAGATGAACCAAGAGACAAACGACGAATAATTCCCCATGATTATTGGCAATTTGCTCGAATTGAAAAGGGACTCTCTATACCTGATCCGACCTGGATAAATCTTAAAACAGGTTTTGAACCAGGTAAGATTTATGAATTAATTTATACAGTAAAAAATCCTCCTGTAGTTGGACTTGGTTTAGCGGCAGTACGGGATGCAATATCATTTTTCAGATATAAAATAAAAGATGCGCATGGTCAGTTAAATCCACTTGTTATGGATTTAAACCAGAATAGTATTAATGGGAATAATCATTGGAATTATAATCATAGTAAATTCGGCCCCAATATGAATAATCAATCTTGGAATAATACCAATGGTTTGGATTTGAAGCCGGAGGTTGAAAAAGTATATATATTTGGTCTTTCTCAATCTGGGCGTTTTGTTGCCGATATGATATATCAAGGTTTCCACGTTGATGAGAAAAGCCGTATGGTTTTCGATGGGGCAAGAATACATATTGCTGGAGCAGGAAAAGGAGGATTTAATCAACGGTTTGCTCAGACTTCACAGGTACCCGGACACCTGGAAAGTAATTATATGCCAGCTGATTTTTTTCCATTTAATTATGCACCGCAGGAAGACCCTATAACCGGTGAATATGGAGGTCTGCTTGAAATAGCCAAAAAAATGGGAAAAATTCCTTATATAATGGTAACAGATAATGAGCTTGAATATTGGACTCGCGCGGCTTCATTGATACACACTGATGTAATGGGGAAAAAAGATTCCGCTGTAAATGAACGGGTGCGTATATATTTTACATGTGGTGCCCCTCATTTTACAGGCAAAACCCGATACCGATATATATATGAACATTCCTTGAATATACTGAATCATTATCCTATCTCGCGCGCATTGTTGGTAGCATTGGATGCCTGGGTCACTAAAGGAATTCAACCTCCACCAAGTTTATATCCACTAATTAGGAAAAATGAATTGATTACTGCTGAAGAGCATAAAGGGCAATTCCCGGTTATCCCAGGATTGAGGCATCCGGGACGGAATTATCAACCGTCACGTATTAATTACGGCCCTGAATTCAGAGAAGAAGGGATTATGTCGGTTATCCCCCCTGAATTGGGAGAACCTTATGTAACGCTTGTTCCTAATTTTGATAGAGATGGTAATAGTATAGGAGGTATTCGGCTTCCCGAATTGCAAGTGCCATTGGGAACATACCAAGGGTGGAATCCTCGGCAGGCACAATATGGTGCCTCTGGATATCTCGCACGTTTTGAAGGTTCGTTCTGGCCGTTTGCTATTACAGAAGCGGAGCGGAAACGGAACCATGATCCAAGACCTTCTATTGAAGCTCGATATTCTAGTAAGAAAGAGTATATGAAACGGATCGAAAAAGCCGTAAAGAATTTAATAAAACAGAGGTTTTTATTGGATGAAGACGGGAAGCGGTATATTGATTTTTATAAACAGATTGTATGGCCCCCTATTCCTATCGAAACTTACCCTTTTTGGCTTCGAGAGGGAATGACCATACCAGGAAAAAAATATAATGAAGAACACAGAAAATAAATCTTTTCAAGTGGAAGTGGTATTGTTAGAACCGGAAATCCCTCAGAATACAGGCAATATTGCACGTACTTGTGCTGCTTTACGGTGTCCTTTGCATATAGTTGAACCCCTCGGTTTTTCTCTTCGGGACAGACATTTACGTAGGGCTGGAATTGATTATTGGGATTTAGTGGATTTAAGACGGTACAAGAATTTTAATGAATTTAAAGAATCCAATAAAAACGGAATCCTTTACTTTTTTACCTCGAGAGGACAGAAAAGTTATCATTATGCAGAATATAACGGATTGGTTTATTTAGTTTTTGGAAAAGAATCAACCGGTCTTTCAATAGAGATGGTTGAAGAAAATAAAGAGAATTGTTATCGTATCCCCATGTACCCGGGGATACGATCATTAAATTTAGCTACTACGGTTGGAATTGTAATCTATGAGGCTTTTCGCCAGAATAATTTTTTTGGACTATCTGGGTTCGATGAATCGATTAATTTATAATAGCTAGTAAACTTCTACTTCTGCAGGAATTCCATTTAAATCGACCGATTTCTTCTCTTTAGTCGAAGCAGCAATACCCCCTAGAGAAATAGTATAATTTCCTTTTTCCTGGAACCGGACTTTAATTTGAGCAATAACACTTAAGCTAGCACGGTCATCGGAAACGGAATAAGCAAGGTCGAAGTTAGTACCGGAAAAATTTTTAATAACTTGTACGCTTCTACCGGCAAAAAAATCGGTTTTAACTTCTTCTACTACTGCTTTAGGTCCAGAAATAGTTCCGCCTAAAGCAAGAGAATTAAGCATGGCACCTGTACTTACTCTTATGGTGAAATAAGTATCGGTATTGGCTGGAACTCTTCTTTTAGATGGGAGGATAGCAACGGAATCACCGGCGGATTCGCGGGCGTTGTCAGCTTCTGCAGTAGAAGGCATGGGGGTTTCAGATGAACCAATGATTCCACCTTGCGGAGAACTCCAAATGGTTTCTTCATCTTCAGGTCGAATATCTACTCGGCGGATGACTTGTGGGGTGATAGAGAAAATTACATCTGTCTGTTTTACAGTACTACCTGAAGCTCCAAACAATCTTCCGATTATTGGAATTCTAGATAATGCAGGAATACCTGTTAAGCCACTTCTAACTTCATCACGTAAGAAGCCGCCAATGATATTGGTTTCGCCTTCTTTTAAGCGAATTACACTTTCAAGCTCACGTTTTCCGAAGGTTGGAAAGCCATTTTCAGTTCCAGCAACGGAGTTTATGGTTAATTTCAATTTGATTGTTACTTCATTATCTTTATGGATATAAGGAGTTAATTTTACTTCCACACCAACGTTTTTATAATTATAAGTAGTAACGGGGACATTGTTAACACCGCCGGTGCCACTTGATTGAAATTGAGTTTGTGGAACAGGGACTTCATCGCCCACCATAAATTTTATTTCTTCGCCATCAACACCTCTTAGATTTGGTTTAGCAATAATTCGATTTTTATCATCACTTTCTAAGAAACTCAACGCAGCGGAGGGAACGGTAAGGAAGAAGTTAGTATTTCGAAGGCTGTTCACATTCATTGTCGTTGAAATTTTTCCATCGCTGTCAACTATACCGGCTGAAGCTGTTGCCAGAGATGAGCTTGTATCGCCATAAGAAACACCCAATGCTTGAGTAAGGTTTTTTGTAATTTCTAAAATTTGAACATCGAGTATGATTTCACTTTTTCTTTTATCAACAGAATTAATAAAACGATCCACTTCTACCAGAGAGCCGACATCAGCTCTCACTATTATTGTGTTGAGGTTTGTATCTTCTTGCACCTGGATTTGTTGTTCTCTGAAAATAGTCTGAAGTAGTTTTTTGGCATCTTCAGCTTTAATATTTGAGAGATAGAATACTTTTAGTCCCCTTAATCCGAAAGTCCGTTTTTTAAATGTATTATCCTGGAAAATAAGAACACTTGCTTTGTCTAGAATTCGATAATCGGTTCCTGAAACCATACAGAGTTGTCCAAGTAAGTCATAAAAATTCGTGTTTTCAACTTCAATAGAATAAACGAAATCCCTGAAATCTTTATCGAAAATGAAATTAACACCATAGGATTTCCCCATTGCTGCAAAAATTTTGGTAATAGGCGTATTTCTTAGTTTTAGATCCATCTTTTCTGCGGGGTTAACTTTTAACGTAACCGGAGGTTTTATGGATGATTGAAAGGGAGGGGCTGATTCTTTTTTTCCAGTAATGAATTCATTGAGTTCGTCTGTAAGAGACTTATTATTTGGGAAAATAGTTAATGCTATGTTGTATTCTTTAATCGCTTCGTCTCTTTTCTCTTGCCCCTTATATTGTCTTGCCATATAGAGATGAGAGTAATAACTGTTCAACTTTGCTCTGAAGAGTAAAATCCGGAGATTACTGTTTGGTTTGTCTTTAAATGCTTTTTCAAGTTGTACGAGTGCATTGTCATAATCTCCTGAGGAGTACAATTCCATTCCACGTTTTTCCTGGGATGAAGGAGTTGCGCATCCTGATAAGAAAAGGATAAGCATAAATGAAAGCAATGCAAGGTTAAAAAGTATCCTATTATTTTTTTTAATCATTGTTGTTTTCCCCTTTTAGTTGGATTTGGACAGTAGTTGATTCCACTTCGACAGTTATGAATTTTTTTTCTATTTCGATTATTTTAATATTTTCTTTTATGATATCGTTAACACCTACGATAAGAGTTTCCCCACCGATAGTGACTAGAGCACTTCGTCTTGATTCTTTGATAACATATCCCTCATACTGAATACGTTGTTGTGTTTCTGTTACAATATTTCGAACCGGTATCTCTTCTCTCCCATCAGGGTTTTCTTCAGGTTCTTCTTGTTTTGGAGGGATAACTGGTTTAAGGTTTTCATCCTGACGAATAGGGGTCATAGTATCAGGGGAGAAAATATCCCGTTTTAATATGAATTCAGATTTCCTGGGTGCTAGTTTTGATACATGGATGATTTCAAATGTAGCTTGAGTTTTGTCAGCTTTTTCTATTTTTTCTGATTTTTCGGATTTATCTAACTGGATGCCCTGTTTGGTTTCGTCTTTTTTTATTGGATTAACTTGATTTTGAGCAGAGATGAATAACGGAATAATTAAACAAGCAATGACAACCTGGAGTATAAAAGGGAAGGCAAAACGTTTTTTAAGTGAATTGACTATATTACCTGACAATGTACACCTCCATTGTGAAGCTGCCAATGATTTCTTCGGTTCTTTTTTCACGTGAAATTTCCATTCCTCGTAATACTGAAAGTTTTTGATAGCCGAGGAGTTCATTTGCAAATTGTTTGATAGAGGGATATGAGCCTTTAACTCCGAAGACTACTTCCGCCATGAGAATATCCTTATATAAAGCCTTGTATCTAACTTGCATCGTGCTGTTTCGCAGTTGGTATTTATTGAACAGGTTATTCAATTCAGTACGGAAGAGAGAAAAATCATCGAGATTCATTAGGTATTCAGATTTAAATTTTTCAAACTCGGAATCGATGTTTTTCCAGTGTTTGTGAGGTGTCTCATATTTTGATTCTTTTGCCAAATCCTGTTTATAAATACGGGTTTTTTCTTCAATATTCCCGGAAGTTAAACGCTCCACAGCGGAATATAGAAAAGAGCCGAGGCAGAATATGATACTTAGAGCCAGTAAACCGGTTAAACTGTAGATGATAATATTTTTCTTTTCCATGTTAAAATTTTATTTCTAGACTTGCATTAAATAAGCCATCTTTTTGTACTTCGCTGGAAATAACCAGGTTATATTTTGAAAATGCCTTGTAGGTTTCCATCATTTTATCAGAAGAGATTGCTATGACTTGAAAAACAACAGAAGGGGTTCCTTCTTTGATAACAATTCGAGTGATGAAAACTCCCCCGGGGAGAAGTTCTTCAATGGTTTCCAACCGGTTCATATAGGGGAAAATATGGGCATTAATTGCCGAATTAGCAAAAGAGATTTTGGGGTTCCATTTTCGTTTGATTTTGTCGATCTCTTTTTTGTAATTCTGCTCATCTTGGGCTTTTTTATCCACCTGGGCTTTATAGAGTTTCAATTGTTTTTTTTCGTTTAAGAATCGGTTACTGGTGGAAGCAATACTGTAAATACCTCCGGCAACAAAAAGCGTGGAAAGAAGAACTGCAACAATTGAAGCCAGGATATACCGGGCATAATTAATTTTTTTATGCGATGCAATATTATAACGTATTTTCATGGCCGTTTACCTTGAAAAGAATAATTGATCTTTTGGTTTAATTTCTATAGACTGAAGCTCTGAACCGGTTAATTCATTTCTTATTAGATTGGTATCAATTTCTGATGGATCCGAAGCAATAAAATAACGTTGGGGGGTGAGTGAATAATTATTTTTTACATAATTTACGGTTTTGATAATTTCATTAACTAAACCGATCTCTTTATCGAAGCGAAATTTACGGATATAATAGGGGATATTGCGATTTATGAAAACCATTATGGCGAGGGATTTATCTATTTCAATAAAGAAATCGGGGGCCTCTTTTTTTATTTTAGCTAATTGATTGATGATCTCAAGAGTCGAATTTCCCATATAAATCAATGGAATATTGTTTTCTTCGAAGAGGGTTTCCAGTTTTTCCCTGATTTCTTTTTTAAAAAGAACAGAAATGACACGTTTTTTTGTAAGACAGAAAAAATCGTGAACATAATCATCCAGGTTTTCTGGAAAGATTTTTTTCACTCTCCATTCGACCACTTCTTTTCTCATAGAAGGTTGCCATGGTAGTTTCTCAAATTCGAAAATATTGAAAATGAATTGCGAGGAATTGAGTAGAATACCGGTATCCAGTGCAACCATTTCTCTGGCAATTTCTTTGAACTGATGGGAGGAGATATCAAATAATGTGAGATTGGTTAGCGATTTACTTTTTCTGAAGGAATTTTCATTTCCCGAAAGATTGTAGATATCAACTCCGCTTTCTCCCCAATACAGGTACTGGGACGGCTTTTTGTAGTGGATGAAAAAATTTTCTAGTACCATTCTTTTATTGTCACCCTGTTTAATTCTTCAAATGAAGTTTGTCCAGTTAAGACTTTTTCCAAACCATTTTTCCTCAAAGGAATCATTCCTTGTTGAATTGCGAGTTTTTTTATTTCGGATAATGGTTTTTTATCCAGAATCATCTCTTTTATTTCATCGGTTAACTCGAGTATTTCACCTATGACGGTACGTCCTGAGAAACCGATATCCGAACACTCGGGGCATCCAACAGCTTTAAATATGGGTACATTAACGGTTTCTTTTTTGACGCGGTTTTCCTGGAGATATTTATCATTTGGAGTAAAAGTTTGTTTGCAAATAGGGCAGAGACATCTTACAAGTCGTTGGGCTACTACGCAGTTTAGTGCGGAAATAAAGCTGTAAGTATCGATTCCCATATGAATAAATCGGCCTAATACATCAAAAACGTTATTAGCGTGAACAGTGGTAAATACCAAATGGCCTGTAAGAGCAGATTGAATTGCAATTTGTGCAGTTTCAGGGTCACGGATTTCACCGACCATAACTTTATCTGGGTCATGTCTTAAAATGGATCGTAAACCTCGAGCAAAGGTTAAACCTTTTTTTTCATTGACGGGAATTTGAGTAATATCATCGATCTGGTATTCGACGGGGTCTTCAATGGTAATAATTTTATCTTCAGGACTTTTAATTTCATTTAAAGCAGCATAAAGAGTTGTAGTTTTACCACTTCCCGTGGGACCGGTTACAAGGAACATTCCATAAGGTTGACGAATATAATAATTCAGATTTTCGATAAGATACCGAGAAAATCCGAGTTGTTCCAATCGAAGTTCACCGATGTTTTCAGTGATCATTTCTCTGTCAAGAATACGAATAACTGCATTTTCTCCATAGATTGCAGGCATAATTGATACACGGAAATCAATGGTCTTATTCTTGAATTTTATCCTGAAACGTCCATCTTGAGGAACTCGACGTTCTGCAATATCCAGTTCTGATACGACTTTTAATCGGGTTATGAGAGGGGAATGGAAAAGATGGTCCAGCGGTTCCATTACCTGAGTTAGGATACCATCTATCCTGAATTTGATTTTTACCGAATTCCCCTGGGCTTCTATATGAATGTCAGATGCCCGTTTACTTACTGCGGTGAAAATGATATTATTTAGCAGTTTAATAACGGAATCATCTTCTTCGGTAATTTTTTCGATAGTAAGAGATTCTTCTTCATCCTCTTCGATGCTTTTCTTTAAAAAGAAACTTTCAGTTTTATCTGTTAATACTTTTGTAAAGGTATCACTTCGCTTGAGAACCTTTTCAATGTCTTCGCGTTGAGCTCTGAACGGCTCTACCCGTTTTCGGATAAAGTTTTCGACAATCGTAATTTTATCTAGATTATCGGGATCGAACATGGCCACTTCGATGACATGATCTGTTTCACTCAAGGGAAAGAAGAGATTCTTAATCATAAATTCCGCGGGGAATTTTTTGAGTAAATCATAATTAATTTTAACTGTAGTTAGATCGATTTCTTTTATCATTGTACGATATCCACTGTACTAAAAATCGGAAGATATACCGATACCAGCATAAATGCGATTACGATTCCCATACAGACAATGAGTATGGGCTCTATCATTGAAATCAAAGAACTGACTTTTGCATCGATAGAGTTTTCAAAAGAATCGGCATTTTCATTCAGTACATCGACAAGATTCCCGGAGGATTCACCAACACGAATAACTTCGACAAGTACTCCCGGCATAAAGTCGATTTCTTCCAATACATCCGAGAGTAATTTTCCTTCGCGTATTTTTTCCGGGATATCTTTGATTTTATAGACGAAGTATTTATTTGAAAAAGTTCCGACTGCAATACTCACTGCTTCCGGAACAGGAATACCGCCGGAAACGAGTATGGCTAATGTGCGTGAGAATACGGTAATCGAATTCTCCAGAATTATTTTACCAATAAAGGGAATTTTTAATTTTAACCGGTCAAAAATAATGATATTGGGTTTCATTCGCTCGAGAAATTTTAATCCAAAATAAATTCCCAAGATCAGTGCTACAATAATTGTTAAGTTTCGCTTCATGAATTCCCCAACAGAGATAAAAAACAATGTCATTTGTGGGAGTTCAGCATCGAAATCTTTATAGAAAGATGCGAATTTTGGGATCGCATAGATAAGTATAAGCATTACCATTGCAACCATTACGACAAAAAGGATAACCGGGTAAGAAAGACTGCTTACGACTTTACGGCGAAGATTAGAAACCTTTTCAAGATATGCATTAAATCGTTCAAGTATGACTTCGAGATTTCCACTTCGTTCTCCTGCCAGTAAAGAAGCACAATATATCTTTTGAAAGGGAATCTGATTAGAGGAGAATGCATCGGAAATCTGGATCCCATTTTTAATATCTGCATCGGTTTTTATCAATACTTCTTTCAATGTTCCGCTTTCCAGATTCTTAAGCACAATTTCAAGTCCTTTTACGAAGGAAACCCCTGCTTTTAACATCGTAATCATCTTCTGGTTGAAAAGGAGGAAATCGAAATAGCTAATTTTGCGAGAAATCAACCGAAAGCTTGAAAGATCG
>JAKAGC010000090.1 GCA_021817755.1 Acidobacteriota bacterium
TATATGACGATCCCGCTCCAATTCGATGAGTCCGATCCTTAGAAAGGGATGTTGAGTCAAATCGAAAGGCCGAATAAAGTGAGAGATGATCTCTGCAATATGATTTTTCGCGTCGGCATGTGAAGGAATTTCGAAATATTCGAGATCGAATACAGCTTCATTATACACTTTTTGTACAGGGCGATCCTCCAGAATATGAAATGCAGTCCTAAAACTCGCATGACGGAGTATCAATTGCCGAAAAATGGATTCAACAGCAGGACGATCTATAAATCCTTCAATTTCCATAATATAACTGATATTATACATCGTACCTTCGGGATTCATCTTTTGCAGGACATACAACCTCTTCTGTGCGGATGAAAGAGGATAATACTCCTTTTCCTCAACCGGTTTAACATCGATATACTCTTCCTGCTCCGCCCCACGAATATATCGGGCCATTGAACGTATATACGGACTCTTAAATACCTCTGCAAGGGGCATCTTTACATTGATGGATTTATGAATCCTCGAAACCATGATACTCGCTTTTAGCGACTGTCCCCCCAGGTCGAAGAAATTGTCATCGATCCCGATGCGATCTTTTTCCAATCGAAGTACCTGCGACCAGATATCCACCAATTTTTCTTCGATTTCATCTCTCGGTTCAGAGTGTTCTTTTGCCGAAGGAATAGTTGGATCCGGCAATAACCGACGATTTAATTTTCCATTATGAGTCAATGGAATACTTTCAATTTGGGTTATTCCCAGGGGAACCATATAACCCGGAAGAACACGTCCGAGATACTCTTTCAATTCAAGCATGTCTATATAATGAGTATCATGAGCTACGATATACGCACATAAATAGGTTTCGCCCGTATCATCGATCCTATCTATAACAACCGTTTCTTTAACGGATGGAAACAAAGCAATTTTATTCTCGATCTCACCCAATTCGATACGAAAACCCCTGACTTTTACCTGGAAATCCATTCGTCCAAGGTATTCAACATTTCCATCAAAGGTCCAACGCGCCCGGTCACCGGTTTTATAAAAGGTGTTAATGTCAGTGTAAGTGGTAATGTTTCGATTTAATTCGTTTAACTTGTTAGGTAGGAAAAGAAACTTCTCTGCCGTCAATTCCGGATTGTTGAGATACCCTCGCCCTACATTAGCTCCTCCGATCATTAATTCTCCCGGTACAAAGACGGGTTGCAGCATCAGTTTGTTTTGCAAATTGTTATCTTTAATAATACTGCCAATGACTACATACTGGGCATGAAGAGGCTTCCCGATCGGTACGATCCCCTCACCTATCTCATCTCCATTTGAAATCTCATAGGCAGTGGAATCAACACAACATTCTGTCGGGCCATAAACATTTGTAATAAGCGGCATAGGTCTTTTTTCAGGAATGAAATAATTGAAAAATTCCCGGACATTTGAAAATGTTAATGCTTCGCCTCCGATCAATAAATGCCTAAGCGAAAGGACTCCTACTTCCTCCCCCAAATTTTCAACCATTAACTTTAAATGTGCAGGAGTTCCATCGGTTAACTCAATTTGGTGACGGACAAAATGATTGATTAACTTTCCTCCATCGAATCGGGCTTCTTCGGTTACAATATTTAAACAATGACCCAAAAGCAGTGCACCGAATATTTGCTTTACCGATGCATCAAATACAAAAGGAGCAATTAATGCTACTTGCATCGACCTATTATACAAATGATATACTTTTTCATATAATCCCTGTACCAGGTTCACCACATTTCGGTGCTCGATGCCTACTCCTTTCGGCCTACCTGTTGAGCCTGACGTATAAATCACATACGCCAATGCATCAGTTTCCAGTTTAAGAGTTTCACCTCCCGGTAAACCGTTTCCCACCTCCCCACTTGTTTTAATGGTCATATGAGGGGCAGTGGAAATCTCTTCAAAAAATTCATACTTCAAAACAATAGCTGCGCTGCTATCTTTAATGATATACTCGATACGATCAAGGGGATACAGTGGATCAATAGGCAGATAAGCACACCCCGCATACATAATTCCCATAATCCCTGTCACCATTTGAACCGAACGCTCGATCATGATTCCAACTATAGAATGAGTCGTGACTCCCCTATTCCTTAAATTCAAAGCAATAAGGCAGGCTTGATCTCTCAATTCCCTGTAAGTTAGAGAGGCATAATGTTTCTCTATCGGATCAGAAGAAGAAGCGTTTTGCAGTACGATGTTACAATCGGAAGTCAGGCAAGGCCCAACCACTGCTATTGAATCAGGCATCTTTTCAGCCCGGTCATTAAATAAATCGATAATTGTCTTTCCCATACCCAACGGCTCAATTATTCGATTAAATTCCTCCAATAATCTTTGTTTTTCTTTTCTTGAAACGATATCGACAGTTTCAATCCGAATAAAGGGATTCTCTATTATCTGGTCGATTATCATTGTGTAATACTGAAGAAAACGCAATATTGTCTCTTCACGGAAAAGACTCTTGCTGTACTCGACATTAAATATGCACCGGTCTTCCAGATCCGTTCCAAAAAAGGAAAGATCGAATTTGATTATCGAGTCGTCATAACGGATAGGTCGCATCTTTAATTCACCCGCTTCCGATTCCGCTGCCTCCAGTTTTAATGACTGAACCACAAAGAGGATATCGAAAAGAGGGTTTCTTCCTGCATCCCTTCTGATATCGATTTTTTCCACCAACTCTTCAAAAGGATATTCCTGGTTTTCATAAGCCGACAATGTACTTTCTTTAACTTCTGTTAAGAATTCCATAAACGTTTTCCAGGGAGATGGAAAATTTCGTAACGCAAGAGTATTGACAAACATACCAATAACCCTTTGCAAATCGGCATGACGTCTTCCTGATATAGGTGTACCTGTTACGATATCCTCCTGGCCCGATAGTTTGTGCACCAGGATATCGAATAAGGATAATAAAACCATAAATAAAGTGGCATTTCCCGCTGAACTCCCCAATTTCTTCAATGCCATTAGTTTCTCCCTCTCCACTACGTATTCCAAAGCTCCTCCCTCGAATTGCTGAATCCGAGGTCTCGGGAAATCAGAAGGTAAATCGATTGCTGGAACTTCTTCTTTAAAACGGTTTAACCAGAATTCCTCTTGTTGATGCATACGGCTACCTTCCTGTTGGTCGATTAGCCATTGGGAATAATCTTTATATTGTATTTGAATTGGCGAAAGTGTTCTTCCTTCGTACAACTCCATGAATTCGTGAAATAAAACCGTTTTCGTCGTTCCATCCGATATGATATGATGCATATCAACGATCATCAAATGAACCTGTTCTTCTACCTTGAACACCCCTACCCGGATCAGGGGAGGAACAGCTAAATCGTAGGGACGGATAAATCCTTTGAATACCTCTGTAGATGAAATCTCTACACCCTTTTCAACCACTATTTCCTTGTAATCCACAGAAAAAGAAATATCATGATGTATTCGCTGAACCGCTTCATCATCTATTATTAAAAACGAAGTTCTTAAACTTTCATGCCGGCGAATCAACTGCCGGAATGATTCTTCCACCTGTGCAATATCGAGAGTTCCTTCAAATATGAACGAAGTCGGTTCATTGTATCCCGTATGCTCTGTTTCGAATTGGTGCAATATAAAAATGCGCCGTTGAGCCGGAGAAAGAGGATAAAATTCCCTTTCTTCTACAGCTTGAATCGTATGAAATAGGTTTTTCCCCGGTTTTGATCCAATAAAATCCGCGAGCCCACGTGCAGTCGGTGTCTTAAAAAATTGGGGAAGCGTAATCTCTACATCGAAACTCCGGTGAATCTCATTAACCGCGCGAATGGCTTTTAAAGAATCTCCACCCAATTCGAAGAAATCATCATCAATTCCCAATCGATCCATACTGAAAATTGTCTTCCATATTTTGGTAATAGATTGTTGTATCGGATTTTCCGGTTCAACGAAAGGAGTGGTTAAATCCGGCCGGTTGTCAAATGAATATGCACCCTCACCTATTTGAATCCCATTGTCATTAGAGGGTATTATCGATGTGGAGGAAGTTGAATCCACTCCCGAATCCTGCGTTGAAACTGTTGACTCCCGTTTACTAAATGAGGGAAGAGGAAAAACACGAGGTTCAAACGGGTAACCCGGAAGTGGTACACGCCTTGGTTTATATCCTTCCCAATAAGCATTCCAGTTTAATGGAATTCCATAAAGCCACAATTGCCCCATCCGTCTCATTAAGTAAAATGCACTGTCTGTTAACTGCTGGTGAGGAGGGATAAGGTTAAGCGAATAGTGCCCCGCTTCAGGATTTATATAGCGTTGGGCAAGTTGAATCAAATCTCTTCCAGGTCCCACCTCTACCAGGATAATATCTTTTTCTTTTAATAATTCTCGTAATCCATCTGAAAACCGTACTGTATGACGCATATGATCCACCCAATAATGTCGATCGATCGCCTGTTCTTCTGTAATCCATTTCCCAGTTATATTCGAAATAAATGGGATTTCCGGGGAATGAAAAGTCACGGTTTTGAGAATATCTCCAAATTCTACTGCTGCCGTTTCCATCATTTCCGAATGAGCCGCATGCTCGGCATTGATTCTCATGGTCATCACACGTTTGGATTTCATGATTTTTTCAAAGGTTTCGATTTGTGAATCCGAACCCGCTACAACACAAGACGGGCCGTTAACAATAGCCAATGAAATACCCCGAACTTCTTTTAGTATGGGTTCCAGTTCTTCTTCCGGGAGCGGAACACTCAGCATCGCACCCGAAGGTAACTCCTGCATCAATTTCCCCCGGTGAGCGACAATACGTAGCGCATCTTCAAGGGAGAACACCCCTGCAAGAACTGCCGCAACATATTCACCAAAACTGTACCCCAACATACCACTCGGTTTGATTCCCCATGAAATCAGCAAGCGAGCCAGTGCATATTCGAAAATAAACATCGCAGGTTGAGTGTTTCCCGTTTGGTGCAATTCTCGGTTTTGAATAATTTCACCCGGATAAATCAAAGGTTTTAAATCCATTGACATACCGGTTTTTAGATATGAAAAGCACTCATCCATTACTTTCCTAAACAAAGGCTCAGACTTGTATAATTCCTCTCCCATTCCCGGATACTGAGCTCCCTGCCCCGGGAATAAAAATACTACACGTGGATTCGAGGCAGTCAATTCATGCCTCATCCGTTTCCCTGCCGATAGAGACGAATCATCTGTGTCCGAAAGAACCGCAACTGCATCGTCCATATCGGAGCAAATCGAAATTTGTCTGTATTTGAAGGCTTTTCTTCCGATCTGCAAGGTATATGCCGCATTTGAGAGAGAAATGCCCCGATTCTTTATTAAATGATCCCGCATATTTTTCGAGTAGACTTGAAGGGTATTGGCGGATTTTGCTGAAAGTATTAATATTTGATGTTCTCTTGTGTTCATGGTTCACCTCACCCGTTTAACTCTGGCGATTCTTCCAGGATGACATGCACATTATTACCACCGATTCCAAAGGAACTGATACCGGCACGTCTTGGGTATTTTTCTTTTTTCCATTCCTTTAGATGGGTATTTACGAAAAAGGGACTGTTCTCAAAATCGATTCTCGGATTGGGTTTCTTAAAATGGAGGCTTGGAGGGATTAAACGGTGGTAAAGGATGAGAACCGTTTTAATAAATCCCGCAATACCTGCGGCAGTATCCAGATGCCCGATATTGGATTTAACCGATCCGATCGGACAGTATTTTCTCTTTTGTGTATTGAACGCTTGCTTTAATGCTTCGATTTCTACCGGATCTCCCAAACGTGTTCCTGTTCCATGTGCTTCGATATACCCCAAAGATTCTGGTTCAACCGAAGCATTTTCCAAAGCCGCACGAATCACCGCAGCCTGTCCATCTATACTTGGCGCAGTAAATCCAACTTTCCGATTCCCATCATTGTTGATTGCACTACCTTTAATGACCGCATAGATAAAATCACGGTCTTCAATCGCCTTTGATAAGGATTTAAGAACAACAACCCCTGCTCCTTCACCCGATACCGTGCCGTCCGAGTCCGCATCGAAAGGTCTACAGTGACCATCCGGGGACATTATCATTCCTTCGTGATAATAATAACCCACTTTCCTGGGGAACCGAATCGATACTCCTCCTGCCAATGCCATATCGCATTGTTTCTCTAAAAGACTGCGGCAAGCCAAATCCACTGCTGCCAGCGATGTCGAACATGCCGTATATACAGGTAAACAGGGGCCATGCAGATTCAACCGGTAAGAAATAGTCGTTGTCATAAAATCCTTATTGGTTAATTGCATATAGGTTATCCCGTCAATGGAAGAGGATGCCGGTAGTTCACGTGTAATCGCTTCCCAATTAAAATTATGGGAGGCACCGGCAAACAATCCGATTAATCCTTCATATGAGTCCGGGTTATATCCTGCGTTTTCAAGAGCTCCCCATACACATTGGTGGAATATCCGAAGCTGAGGATCCATCAATGATGCTTCCACAGCAGTATATCCAAAAAAGGATGAATCGAACATCTCCGCATCGGGAATTAATCCTTTGGCCCGGATATATCGGGGATCCGTATAATCATCGATATTTCCTCCTACTCCTTGTGCAACATCTTCGGCACTGAAGAAGGAAATCGATTCCACTCCGTTTACCAGATTATTCCAATACTCATCGATATTTCGTGCACCCGGGAAGATACCTGCCATACCGATAACCGCAATATCCCGCCCTAATTCTTCCCCAGATACAGGTGAAATACTTACAGCAATGTTTTCGCTTTCTTTGTAAGATTCTTCTCCTGTCAAATACTTTGCCATGGCTCGAATCGTTGGATACTGGAACATTGTAGTAACAGGGATATCTTTACCCATATCATTTTTTAACCGGTTATTTAACCGGATGAATTTCAACGAATTTCCTCCCACATCGAAGAATCGGTCGTCCACGCCGATTTCTTCAACACCCAGGATTTCTTTCCATATTGTGCCGATCGCCTGCTCCATACGAGTTACAGGTGGAATGAAACCCAAAGAAGTGTTAGGCCGGTAGCGTTTCGAAGTCGGTAATTTTTTCAAATCCGCTTTTCCATTAGGATTCAATGGTATCTTTTCAAGTTGGACAAAAGCTTCTGGAATCATATAAAGTGGTAATCGGGTCTGAAGATATTCTCTTAATTGAGGAACAGAAATCTCATCCCCATCTGTAGCCACTATATACGCGCACAGGTATTTTTCTTCACCGGGTATTTCTCCAGCAGTAATCACGACTGCATCTTTAATTTTCTCGAAACCAAGGAGGCAATTCTCGATCTCTCCTATTTCGATCCTGTATCCCCGGATTTTAACTTGAAAATCGATCCGTCCTAAAAATTCAATATTCCCATCTTCTAATAAGCGACATAAATCACCCGTTTTATAGAATATATTTTTATTGATTTCTTCCGCGGACAGTGGGGCTTTTTGAAAAACGCCCCCCTGTACCCCCTTAAAACTTTCTGTTATATCATTATTGTCAGAAGTTTTTTCTCGATGCAGGGACGAATCCAAATGTACAAGATTATCAGAAGTTTTTGCCGGGTGCAGGGGCGGTTTTTTCAAAAAGAGCCCCTGCTCAAATGAATCAACAAATTTTTCTCCCGTCATTTCCGGGTTATTGAGGTAACCCAATGATAAGCCTTTGCCACCAATATAGAGTTCGCCTGGAACATTAACAGGACAAACATTCCTATGGTTATTTAAAATAATTAACCGGGCGTCTCCCACAGCAGTACCGATAGGTACGCTTGAAAGCATCCCCCGTTTGCTCAAATCATCCCTTGTAATTTCGAGAACCGCAGAAATAATTGTCGCTTCCGTTGGACCGTACATATTGAACAAACGGCAATCAGGTCCAACCAGTCCAAAACTGCGTTCAACCAGATCAAAGGTTAATTTTTCAGCTCCAATGAACAGGTATTTCAGTGGAAGCAGAGGCTCTCCCACATCAGTCAGATATCCGCACTGGGTTGGTGTCACATGGAGTATCGATATATGGTGTTTATAGATAAATTCCACCTGATTATAAGGATTCAATAATATATCTTCATCGATCATATGTAGTGTTGCCCCTGAAACAAGAGTAATAAAGATTTCCCATACCGACCAATCGAAGAAATAGGAGAGATTTTGGATTGCATTATCACAACTATTGATACCCAGGTTAACCATTCCCCATTGAAGTAACGGGAATAGATTTGAATGAGTAATCGGTACTCCTTTCGGGTTACCCGTTGAACCTGAAGTATAAATAATATAAGCCATATTGGAAGGATTTGTATCCAGTGCTTTAAATGGCACTAGTGACTGTTCCTGTTCCCAGAACTCTGACATCGTTTCAGAGGTAATCAAAATGGAAGCGTGACTGTCATTCATCATAAACCTGGTTCTTTCAGGCGGGTTCCCCGGATTCATCGGAACATAAGCGCATCCGTTTTTCAATATACCCAGAATACCAACGATCATCTCGATGGAGCGTTCGATGGATATAGCAGCCAGATCGCCGGTTTCAAGACCTTTTTCACGTAAGAATCTCGCAAATTTTGCAGAAAGAATATCCAGTTCCTTGTAAGTAATATAGTGAGAGAAAGCAGTTAATGCAACATGATCTCCCGCACGTTCCACCTCTTCTTCAAACAATCCTTGAAGGGTCCTTTCGTGGTACTCTTCCGAAGAACAATTGAGATCATGAATCAATTGTTCCATCTCTTCACGAGTCTGTATTTGTATACTCGAGATAGAGCATTCAGGATTTTCTACTACTTGAGAAAGAATGTTTTTAAAATAACCGTCATACCGTTTAATGGTTTTTTCTGTAAAGAGCCGTGTACAGTATTGCCATACTATTCTTATCCCATCTTCCGCTTCTATTGCAGCAAGGGTAATATCGAATTTCGATATTGTATTCTCAGTCGAGAATGGTTTTATTTTTAATGAATCCATTTGAATTTCAGGTTCATCGAAATTCTGTAATACAAACATCATATCGAATAATGGATTCCTACCCGTATCGCGGTTGGATACAACTTTCTCTACCAGCGTTTCAAAGGGGAAATCCTGATTTTCAAAGGCCTTTAAAGTTGTATCCTTTACCTCTTCGAGGAAATCTGTAAATCGTTTTTCACCTTTGGGAAAGTTTCGTAGAGCAAGTGTGTTGATGAACATTCCCATAATATTTTCCAGGTCCGGATGACGGCGTCCCGCAGTTGGCGTTCCAATTATGATATCTTCCTGGTTGCTTAATTTCGATAACAATACCCCGAAAACTCCCAAAAGAATCATAAATAGAGTTATATTCGATTTTCTCGATAATAAGAGAAGTTTTTCCGTCACTTCACCCGATAACCCCGAGGTAAACACGTCGCCTTCGAAATTCTGTACTGCCGGCCTCGGAAAATCAATAGGAATGTTCAATACCGGAATCTCATCACGGAAAAGATTAAACCAGTAATTCTCCTGTGCGTTAATACTTTCTATCCCCTGGGCGCTTCTTTGCCAGCAAACAAAATCCTTATATTGAAGAATTTGAGGCTGCAACGCTGATTTATCTCCCGTTTCATAGAAAGTAATCCATTCCTTCATAAAAAGTTGCAAGGATATACCATCCGAAATAATGTGATGCATGTCGAAAAGGAGATAATCCATTTCACTTCCGGTTTTGATATATCCCACCCGGAATAATGGAGCGGTAGATAAATCGAATGGCCGGATAAAGCTATCGATAATCGATTTAATATCATCTCCTTCTTCCGTACGGTAAAAATCTATTTTTAGATAGAGGTTTTTCTGTATCTTTTGGACCGGTTCATTATCTATCATATCAAAAGACGTTCT
>JAKAGC010000091.1 GCA_021817755.1 Acidobacteriota bacterium
ACTTTTCTATCGAGGTTTTCACGCCGTGGCAGCAGTACGTCATCATAACATTGTGAGGGTGCATGATCACGGTGCGATTGAATTCGGCGGAGCAAAACGAGCCTACCTTACAATGGACCTGATTGACGGAATCCCGCTCGATACGTGGTGCAGCAAAATCAAGAAATCTAAAAAAAGATACCGATTAGCATTACCATTGTTTCGTCAGCTAACGGAAGCTCTTTGTGTAGCCCATGAGACCACATTTATAGACGAGTTAGGTTTTGAGGTCAAGGGTGTTATTCATGGAGATGTGAAGCCAGCCAATATCATCGTTGATAAACACAGTGTTGTGCGGCTCATCGACTTTCTTCAGTTAGATGTTCAGCGGCTCATTGACCCACGGGTATTATCCCCAGAGTTGTTAACACCAATGCCTATTACTGCTGCAATGGGAACACCTGGCTTCATGGCCCCAGAACAAGAGCGATACGGCATCACCACGACTGCGACTGACATTTATAGCCTCGGTATTACCTTTGCGTTCGCCCTTGCCGATAAAAATACAAAAAACCCACTATTCGACTTAGTTTATAATAAAAGTATTCCCAATTCATTTAAGAAGCTAGTGATGAAGATGATTGAAGAAAAGCCGGAGAACCGTCCTCCTAAAATGAGTGATGTACTCCGGGCACTTTGTTAGTACACGATGATTAGAGCCCTGGCTAAAAATTCATTGTAACTGACAGCGCTGCACACTGCTTAGTAGGAGGTTTACATAATGAATGAAAAATCTGTCACATTTAGAGTAGCTGATCTTGGTTTTCCTAAAGGGGGCAGTACTGAAGAAACCATTGATAGGAACCCTGAGGCAGATGTTTCAACAAGCTGGTGGATTACTCAACTGGACTCAACCACTCGACAATAGGAGTATTCCCCCTGATGAAACGGCACGTATGATAGGAATATCAAAACCTGCCTCTCAGGGATGGTTGTTCCCGTATTACGCTGGTCCTAGAATTGCTACAGATTTTAAGGTAGGGATGCAATTAATATAAGGAGTAAAAATGGAAACTATAATTGCGGCGATTATTTCAGCTATTGTTGCGACTCTTGGAGTTATCATCACTAATCGTTCACTTCGTATTAATACTTCTATAAAAAACATTGAACTTAATTTGAAAGTTAAAGAACTTATTACTACAACACAGAAGCTAGCAAATGAATTAGAGGCTGTCAGACAATCTCAATTTTCAGAAATAATTAGTAAACGTACCGTAATTTACCCAATGCTGTGGAATACTATCCGTCAATATACTTCAAATTGGAATGATGAAAAAAAGGATATATTATGGGTAAAAGAATTTCTCGATAGTTTGAATAAAATTGATGCTGAAGGAGGTGTCTTCTTTTCTCAAGCAGTTTATGAAAAATTTCATGCCTTACAATTATTCTTATTCAAGTTAAAAGAACAACTCTCAAATAAAAAATCGAAGAATGTCAACTTACAATCATTAGAATACATTGATACCATTTTCCGAGGACAAGAAGGGAACCCGGGATTGGCTTCATTTTTAAAAGATGATTTAGGAGGTTACCGTAGTTTATCGATTCAGACGAGATCGAATATTCAAGAAACAAAATCCAAAAATTTATCAATAAGTTTAAAAAAAGATTATCATAAATTTAAAAAAAATATCAAGAATATTTTCTATAAAACGAACTTATGCCCACCCCCAGCTATATCCTTTGAGAATTTCATACAGTTAAAATTTTTAAGTCAAGAGTTAAATATCCCTGAAATTGATTTAATAACACAACCTATTGGGTTGTATGCCGTTAAATCGATATCAAAAAAAGATCCGGAGTTTATAAAAATTCTTGAAACTATTCAAGAGTTTATTGCTATGGATTTTCTTGAAGAAGACGACCCACTAAATAATAATGGAAAAATTGATGTAAATGTTAATCTATTTTCAAAAGGTATTATTGATGATTTTTCTTTAATTGGTATTGTTAATTTTGCTGAAATAAATTATCAGGTGGACCTTGCCGATTTAAAAATTTTTCCTCCACGTTTTGATAGTGTTTTGGAATTAGCTGCGATAGTTTATACTCGTATATCAAAGAAAAAATAGAGATTGTACTAATTTTTGTGTTTGTTGTGTAATAATAGACTACTCAAGGAAAAATAAGAAGCGGATTATCATTTATTTGACAACATCAGTTAAAGAGTTAAATAATGAGGATTTGCATACCGAACATTAATTCAAGAACAGGTATCGATTTTTATTTTTTTTACCTTCCAGCCTTTCCTTTTTTTTAATAGAGTTTTTATTATAAGATGACATTTTTTACTATTTTTAATTATGTCAGCCTCATTCTCCATCATCACATGGAGTTAATACTCTTCGGATGACAAAATCTATTTTTTGCTGCAAAGTAGCGGGTGAGCAAAACTCTCCTTAGCATTCATTCCTGACTAAACTCGTTTTGATGCATTGATTCATAGAGAAGTGGATAATCCGCGCCCCAAACACGTCTATTTATACTGTTTTCAGTTTTTTCTAACTGGTTATAGTGGGCTAAAGTATAACTAAAATCTAACAATTTCACAGGTTAATGCTTTCGACCTTGCAATGAATTTTTTAGGGAGTGAGTGTATTTTATCAATACTAACTCTTGCGAGCATCATATATCGCATGAGCCCTATGAATTGAACCTGGGCTCTATAAATAAAAATTCCCCAATTTAGCAGGGTCTGACTATACCGAGTTTGAACCGCTTCTATCGAATAGTCGCCAATAACTTATATTCAATGCTTAATTGGGATTAGAAATCAATGAAGAAGCTATATATTTAAAAAATTTGTAAAACCCACTGCTTTGTGGTAATATGTGAAATGAGCAAAAAAACACGAATTACGTATAGTTATGGTTATGTGGACCTCGCGGGTGCACACAAACTATTCGCGATCGCTGTTTTCCTAATCCTTATATAACCGGAGGGATAAACCCATGAATAATAATACCACCATTATGGAATTTGCTAATCGTGAAATATTCAGGAATTGGCTACAAAAAAATCATGATACTTCAGACAGCATCTGGATTCTATTTACAAAAGGCGATAAAGCTTTTACTGCAACCGATGCACTCGAAGAAGCACTATGCTTCGGATGGATTGATGGAGTAATGAAATCAATAGATGAAAAGACCTATAAGAAATATTTTTCAAGAAGAAAAAATAAAGAGAATTGGTCGGAGAAAAATAAAAAGATTTATAATAAACTGAAAGAAGAAAACCTGATCACACCGGCTGGAATAGAAGCATTTAAGGGAAACGCAGATGAAGGAAATAAAAACGATAAAGACCAAAAAAATAAAATGAACATTGACATATTGGTGGATGTATTGAAAGATGATGGTGACGTACTGAAGCTTTTTGAAGAAACACCACCCTCAAGGCAAAAACAATTAGCGGGTTTCTATTGCGAGGCAAAAAGCGAAGAAACAAGAAAAAAAAGAAAACAAAAGATAATGGATGCCTTAATCACTAACAATAAAGGAATGCTGTATTGACTTTCACATAATAATCGTGTTTTGATTGACACAAAATTGGAAAACAATTATTACTGCCACCAATAAGCAAAACCCCTTTTGAAAAAGGGGTTCTGCACTCCCTAAAACTTCTGCTAATTACTGGATTAAATTTTTCTTTACATTTTTATAGCATCTACAAATAAAGAAAAAATCCGAAATCATACTCCCGGTTTGAATTTAAAAATGCTCTTACGCAATTTATTCGGGCTTTTTCAAAAAAAACGGGGTCTAAATAACTATTAGGGTCGAATTTTGGGACGATTTATACTACTGCTTTCATGTTGATTCAAAAAAATCATTGTGAGGGTCGAAAAAAAATGAATCTATTAAGCAGTAAAAGGTTTGATATTAAAAAAAACCAATTTTACAAAGCCCATTAATCGAATTAATGCCTCCGGCGGGCAAAACCCCTTTTGAAAAAAGGGTTCTGCACTCACTAAAACTTCTGTTAATTACTGGATTAAATTTTTCTTTACATTTTTATAGCATCTACAAATAAAAAAAAGGTCCGAAATCATGCCCCCGGTTTGAATTTAAAAATGCTCTTATTTCTATATATTCGGGGTTTTTCAAAAAGAGATTGGGTCTGAATAATTATTAGGGTCGAATTTTCGGACGATTTATACTACCATTTTCATGTTGATTCAAAAAAACCAATGTGAGGTTCGACAACGAAATGAATCTATTTTACAGTAAACGGTTTGAGAGTGAAAAAAACCAATTTTACAAAGCCCATTAATCAGATTAATGCCTCCGGCGGGCAAAACCCCTTTTGAAAAAGGGGTTCTGCACTCCCTAAAACTTCTGTTAATTATTGGATTTTATTTTTCTTTTCTTTTTTATAGTATCTACAAACATATCAAAGGTCCGAAATCATGATTCGGGTCTAAATACGAAAATGCTCATAATTCAATATATTCGGGGTTTTTCAAAATGAGACGGGGTCTAAATAATGATAATGGTCGAATTTTAGGGCAATCTATACTACTATTTTTATGTCGATTCAAAAAAATCAATCTGAGGGTCGATAAAAAATGAATCTATTAAACATTAAAAAGTTTGATTTTGATAAAAACAAAGGAGGTAATATGAAGAAGAAAATCTTTATCTTTACAGTATTAATTGGTGTTATCATTTATGGGATATCCATTTTTGCTGAAGATAATCTTGTAAACACCGTTGAAACTAAAATCAAATCTCTCACGGATTCCTTTACATGCGAAAAACATACGGATGCAAATTTCAAAGAGGGCTATTCAGCTCTGATGGATGCAATGACTCTTACTCTCAAAGTATCCAACTTCCAAGCAGAACTGAAAGACAATATTTCCAAAGCTCAAGAACTGTTTCAAAAATCACTATTTAACCCACAAGCCATTCAATTGCTAAAAGAAACGTACCGCAAAATTAATAATGGTAATGATTTCCAGCAACCGGAAGATGTGAAAAGTATCAAAGAAGCCCAGGATTATTGTTTCAAATGGCTAAATAAATCACTGGAAAACCTGAAAAATGAAAAACCAGGAGAGGCATTTAAATGCATGCTAAATACTGCCATTTTTATTGTGACTCCTATTGAAAAACACGAAGAATAATCAAACCATTGAATCTGATTTTGATTTTAATCCAAAAGGGCGAGTTATAATCGCCCTTTTTTATTTAATCATTATTTTTCAATCGATAGTTTTAACAAGTATATTAATAGCCTTACAAATATAAGATATCAGTTTAATCCAGGATTAATACTTATTTACTTCGAACCGATTAATAAAATCCCCAAAATATGTACAATTTTATAAACAAATAAAACCGGTTTATAATCCTTTCAAAATTTTATATCATACACTCTAAATATCCAATAGCCCGGGAATACTATCTTATAACGATTTTGACAATTACTACATAATTGTGACTATATGGCAAATTTATTGCAAGTAAATATTTCAAAATGGCAAACACATATTTTTTTCTCAGAAATGATGCCGGCACCGGGTGAGAATTCATCACATTTGGAGGAATTATGAAAAAAATTTTAGTTTATTTATTCATTTTCATAGCGATGACATCATCGTTTTTTGTTTTCGGGGTAATACCGGAAGAGGAAAGGGCAGCTTTAATCGCTCTATATAACCAAACAAATGGAGGGAAGTGGGACAATTATTTAAGGTGGAGAACTCCGCCGCTTCATACTGACGGTTTTTCAATGCCTGGGACTGAAGCAACCTGGCATGGGATATTTGTAAAAGAAGATCATGTAATAAAAATCGATTTAAAAAAAAACAATTTAAATGGCACGTTGCCCAAAGAATTAGGAAATCTTAGTTATTTGAAGTATCTGGACTTACACTATAACCAACTAAAAGGAAATATTCCTTCCGAATTAGGTAATCTTAAAGAGCTTACTTATCTTACAATGGGGAACAATCGTTTATCCGGAAACATTCCACCTGAGTTGGGCAATTTGATCAACCTCCTTGAGATAAATTTTAGTGATAACAGTTTAAGTGGATCAATTCCTCCTCAGATAGGAAATTTGATCAATATGGTAACGCTCCGTCTTGACAACAACCGGTTAACAGGACCAATCCCTTCCGAATTAAAATTTCTTAGTTCTCTAAAAGTATTGCTTCTATCCAAAAATCAATTGGAAGGAACTATCCCTATTGAATTAGCAGATTTAAATCAACTAATTGTACTTGATCTGGGTTCCAATAATTTAACCGGTTCCATTCCAGGTATATTGGGAAAAATGGGAAATTTAGTATGTCTTCTATTGTGTGACAATTGTTTGACAGGTGGTATTCCTCCCGAATTAAGTAATCTCACAAAATTAAGCAGCCTATATCTTTATGGAAATCAGTTGAGTGGCGCCATTCCTGTTGAATTAGGAAAACTCGTAAATTTATCAGCCCTTTATCTAAATGATAATAACTTAACCGGGTCTATCCCTCCCGAATTAGGGGATTTAACCAATTTGTTTGAACTCAATTTGGAAAACAATAACTTGAGCGGAATCATTCCTCACAGATTGGGGAGACTTAATCAACTAAGGTATATTTATCTTTCAGGCAATCAACTAAGTGGTCCCATACCTTCACGTTTGGGAAATCTTGGAAATATTAGACGTTTTTTCCTTAGTAAAAACCAATTGACCGGCGATATACCTGTAAATCTTATCAACCTAAAAAATGTTGTAACCTTTGATATTCGTTATAACTGTCTTACTGCGGCTGATCCGGTGCTATTAGAATGGCTTAAAAAACATGCCCCGGATTGGAATTCTGAACAAAATCAATGTGGTATTAAAACTTCAAAAATCTCCTTAAGTAGTCATTCTATCCAATTTACCAATTTTGGGCCTCAAAGCAAAAAGGTACGAATTACAAATACAGGAAAAGGGACATTGAATTGGAAAGCATATATAAAAAATGCGGACTGGATTGGTGTTTATCCTATATCAGGAACAGGAGATTCGACCATAACATTGAGTCCTCACTCCGATGCGGATTATGGATGCCATGGAGGAAAAATCGAAATTGCAGATTCCAATGCGGTAAATTCCCCTCAAATAATAGATATTAGTCTCCATGTTTATCGACTTAGTGGAACAGAAGCACCATTCGGGAATTTGGATACTCCCAGTGATGGTTCTACAGTAGAGGGAAGTATCCCAATTTCAGGTTGGGCACTCGACGATGTAGGCATTAAACGTGTTTCGTTATATTGTAATAACAGATATATCGGTGACGGTGTATTTATAAATGGAGCACGTCCGGACATCGAAATTGAATATCCCCAATATTCCCAGAAATGTAATGCGGGCTGGGGGTATATGCTTATGACCAATGCGTTAGCAAATGGTGGAAATGGGACCTACACTCTTACAGCAATAGCAGAAGATTGGGAAGGAAATTCGACCACTTTGGGTTCAAAAACAATTTATATCGATAATAAATATTCCAAAATCCCGTTTGGTACAATCGACACTCCTATTCAAGGCGGGACTGCTTCAGGAAGAGAATTTATTAATTTCGGTTGGGCATTAACTCCCCTTCCCAATATAATCCCTTTCGACGGTTCTACCATCGATGTTACGATTGACGGGGTATTCAAAGGACACCCGGTATATAATCGTTATCGAATGGATATTGCCTTATTCTTCAATGGATACGCCAATATCTACGGGGCAGGAGGTTATTTTAAAATCGATACCCGGAAACTTGAGAATGGTTTACATACGATTGCCTGGAACATTACGGATTCGGAAGGAAACCGCGCAGGTATAGGCAGTAGATTTTTCACGGTTGATAACCCGGAGAATAATAGCATAACTCCTCAAATATACAATATGGAAATTAAAGATGATTCACAGAAACCGCTTTCTATAATGAAAAATGCTTCAAATTGTACGAATCGATTTACTCGTAATCAGGAACTTTCGGAAATTCTTTTCTCAGGTGATGAATGTACGGACACATACCGGATCAAAGAATTGGAATCTATTAAAATCGCTCTTTTATCCTCATCTACAGACATGAATTCAACAGAAGACTTAAGGCAAAATTTAGCCTCACAGATATTTGAAGGATATTTGGTAGTGGGGGATCAATTAAGGCCATTACCTGTGGGTAGTACACTGGAACAAGAAAGCGGAACATTTTATTGGCTACCGGGGCCCGGTTTTATTGGGAAATACCATTTCGTTTTCTATGGAAAAGACGATACAGGACAGGATTTCCGTAAAAATATCATTATTGAAATATACTAATTTCATTTCAATAATCTCACCAGTTTTGAATAGTGGGTACTAATCGCACCGATAGGTTGTACGATAGGTTCAATTTTATTCTATTCCATAGCTTACTTCTACTTTAATATGCAATCTCTTATTCCAATTGAAATCCAAGCCACTCGGAATCTTGACCTGAAAGAACTACCCATGTGAATGGATTATTGGGAATTGCATTTAGTGTTAAGATTTGTTTTCTCCCCAGACAAGTTGCAGTTTGTACACTCCCATCATGTTGAGTGGCTATTATACGGGCTTCATTTCCATGACCGTTGACTTCAACTGTTATGGTACAGACCTTACAAGGTAGTTGACAAAATAAAAACATGATGGCTGCTTCCTTTTTATTTTCTATACCCGGGGGATCTTCTTCGCTATTGAGGAGCCATAATGAAGTACCGATGCGTTTTATTCGTCCATATACTCGAATTCCAGTCACTCTATTCAGTTTGAGAAAAACAGGAAGAACTCCGGCTGGTAATTCAGTAAACCGGAGCTTAATTTTTCCTGCATCGGAGCAGTTTGTATTATTTCTACCGGTGCATTTGTCCTGGATGAGTAAAAGTCCTACAACCAGGATGAATAATATGAGTACCCAAAGAGTAAACGTCTTCCTTTCCATCACCCTATATCTCCCACAATTCAACACCAATAATATTTAAAATGAGGATTCAGACAAAAGAATCCTTGAATAATAAGAGGGATTAGAGAAAAGAGGGACAGACGAAAGAATTATCTCTCCCCGCCGTTTTTATAACATTCGTCTGCCCTTATTCTTCTCATTCCTATTGTTCTTTACCGGTAATTATCATAAAGAATCCGGTAGTATTTATAATCCTAGTATGGATTAAACAGAATTTTATAACGGAATGAATTATCACCCGCTGGATTATCATAGGCCATAAAAATGAATTCGGGTTTTGGATTGCTATCGAGATTATATACAGCGATATCCGCGCCCTGACCTTCATAACCAACACCGGGTATCTGGTAATTTTGGCTCCAACTGGACGCAATACCGGCAGTATTCAAATTCCAACCGATCTTATACCGAAATGAATTGTCGCCGGATGGATTATCGTATGCCATCAGGATCATCTCTGGCCTGGGATTCCCATCGAGATTGACAATTGAAATCCCGGCTCCCTGGCCTTCCCATCCAAGACCAGATATCTGAATACCCTGACTCCAACTGGATGCAATACCGGCAGTATTCAAATTCCATCCAATCTTATAACGGAATGAATTGTCACCGGAAGGATTATCGTAAGCCATCAGGATCATATCTGGTCTAGGGTTTCCATCGAGATTGACAATTGAAATTCCGGCTCCCTGGCCTTCCCATCCAAGACCAGGTATCTGAATCCCCTGACTCCAACTGGATGCAATACCAGCGGCATTTAGATTCCACCCAATTTTATAACGGAACGAGTTGACGCCGGAAGGATTATCGTATGCCATTAAAGATCGG
>JAKAGC010000092.1 GCA_021817755.1 Acidobacteriota bacterium
AAAGAGCGCATCCCCTTCACGCGGTACCCTGGATATTTTAAAGTATGGAAATTTTTCTAACCTGGCGAAATTCCATTGTTTTCTATTGTTTTTTAAAGCAATATTCATTCGTGCGGCAAGCGATGGAATCGATACGTAAGAAACAATGATCGAGGAGATTAGGGCTATCGATATAATATATGCCAATGGAAGATAAAAAACCCTTAACCTATCTTGAAAAAACAGAGCGAAGGAGAAAAATACGATAATAGTTGTGAAAGTTGATGCTAGAACAGGGACAAAAACGACTCGTGGTCCTTGTATTGCGGATTCTTTCAAATTATAACCATGTTCTCTGAATCGTAAAATACTATCGAAAACAACGACTGCATTGTCAACAAACATTCCGAATCCCAGTGAAAGACCTGCCAGTGTTAGAAGATTTAATGGAATTTTGAACAGATATATGAATGTAAATGTTGAGAATACAGAAAAGAAAACCGAAGAAAATACCAATAGTGTGGATTTTATATCCCGAATAATCAGCATCAGAATAACAAAGATAATCAAAAGAACCAATAAGGAAATTTTTCCCAATCGCCAGAGTTGACGTTCTAGTAATTTACTTTCATCACTCTGAATAATGAAATTAACATCTCGTAATTTGTTGGCCAGGAATTTTAGCTTGGCTTTAACCTTTTGGGCCGTATCACGGAGGCTCGCTCCTCGTTCTTTGAAGATATCGATTTGAACGAAGCTTTGCCCCTGGAAGCGTCTTTCCTGTACCAATTGCTGATATCCCATAAAAACAGTAGCGACTTCCTTGAGGTATATTTTCTTTTCACCTGCCGTTCCCACTACAATATTTTGTATATCCTGAATTTTTCCCGGATTTTCGGTCATAGAAAACGATATTTCAGCATAATCCTTTGTAAAGGTGAGAGAGGAATTTGTAAAAAAGGTTTCTCCGATTTTAGCCTGAATATCACGAATATCCAGGCTAAATTTCTTTAAACGTTCCATATTTGTTTGAATTTTGATTTCCGGATCTACTCCTCCCACCAGATTAACGGATTCTAAACCAGGGATCGATTTCAGGTAGGGGATAATCTCCTTTTCAGCCATTTTACGAATAGTATATACAGAATAGCGTTCTCCATAAAGACCGATTTGCAATAAGGGGCGCTGTTCAAATTCTTCCGGTACATTTTGCTGGATCATCGGGTTCATTACGTCTCTCGGTAAATCCCGTTGAAGACGGTTCAAACGTTCCCTTAGTTCCACTTCTGCAAAATTCATGCGGGTATCGCGGAGGAATTCCAATTCCAATTGCCCCTGGTTCTGGTCTGCACGGCTTTTCAATTTTTTCAGACCTTTTATCTGCGTGATTTCACCTTCCGCTGGAACCAGGACTTTTTGAAGAATCATATCCGGAGAAGCACCCTGCCATAGATATGTTACATACAGAGTGGGAAGTCCTCCTTCCGCTTGCGGAACAGTTTCTATAGGTGAATAAAGAAAGGAGTAATATCCGAAGATAATGATGAATATAAAAAATATCACCGCCATAACGGGCCGTTCGATGATTTTCTCCATCATAGGATTCACCTTTTCCCGCTTAGGCACTTGCTTGCTTTTTTTGTTTCCATTTTTCCTTCCATTCTTCAACCACTTCGTAGAATACTGAAATCAAGATAAGTGTAAGGATGGTGGCAAATATTAATCCACCCATAACCACCAGTGCAAGTGGCCGTTGTAATTCCGAACCGATATCCGATGCGATACACATAGGAATCAAACCGATTACCGAGGTTAATGTACTCATCATAATTGGGCGTAAGCGAACCCTGGAAGCCACTAAGGTCGCTTCTCGGATTCCCATCCCCTGTTCTCTGAGCTGATTGGAATATTCAACCTTTAAAATACCGTTATTATCGACTATACCGATTAACACAAGTATTCCGATACCGGAAATAATATTAAGCGAGTTTCCCGTAATCAGTAGTACGAAGAAAGCACCCACCAATCCCATTGGAACTGTAAACATGATAATTAATGGTTGTAAAAAGTTCTCGAATTCCAGTGCGATCAACATGTAAACCAGAATGATGGAGAGCCATACCGCATCCGATAGAGAACTAAATGCTTTCCTTCGTTCTTCTTCTTCTCCTGTTGCTGCAAAACGGGTGTTTTGAGGAAAATGGGCTTTTTCAAGCCTGGATTCCAATTGTTTGACTGCTTCATCCAGTTTAATATCGTGCCCATCCGCCGAAATTAAGAAATACCTTTCCTGAGAATCACGCGTAATTTTTTTAATGGAGGGACGTTCTTTATAATACACCAGGTCTTTTAGGAAAAAGGTCTGGTTATTCAAGGTAATTGGTAGCGACAGCATTTCATCGATGCTCATTGTTCCATCCGAAGGAACGCGTACAAGAATATCATAATTTTTCTGGATTTGTTTTAATGTTCCGGCCTGTTCTCCTCTGACGGCCTGCTCGATATAAGCTGCCAGGATGTCTTTTCGGATATTGAATTTATTTAAATTTTCTTGCTTGAATTGCAGAGCATAAAGCGGTTTACCTTCTGTTGTGGTATTTTTTATATTTTGAAGTCCTTTTATCGATTGAACATCTTTCATAACCATATCTACGGCTCTTTTGCCGTTTTCGATATCATCATAAAAAACCTTTACCTGGAAGTTATCACCACCCGTGGAGAGATATTGAGAAAGGGTGTTTTTTTCTCCAAAAATAGTGACTTCTTGCAAATCCGCTTTCATATTACTATCATTCAGTAATTGAGTTGTCTCAGCCATTAAACGCTTTTGAATATCCGGGTTTTCACATTCGACTATAAAATGAATCGAATTAACCGAGATATCTTCATAACTGGCGGCAAATGTCGAAACTGTTCCCGCTTCGGTAAATACAAAATTTACCCCTTTCAAGGCTTTTAATTTTTTTTCAATATTAGCAGCAATAATATCTGTTTGCTCGAAACCAAATATAGGCATTGTTGAGGCTTTAATTTCAAATTTCCTGCTCTTCGGTTGAGGAAGCAGCTCTTTTTTTAACATAATAAACTGGATGCCAATTGCAACAAGGATGATAATGGTAATATAAAATGCGATACTTTTTCGATCCAATATCTTTTTCAAAGTATTATCCAACCAGCGGTCAAATCCTTCCCATATGATGATAAAAATTTTATACATCGGTTTAAGGAAAAAATCAAGGATTTTTCCAATACCCTTAAAGGTATAATAAAATAATCCCAGAATAATAGCGGCAATAAAATAGAAAATATATCCGATAATTCGGAAGGGAATCATAAGGATACTGTGAGTTCCCCTTAATGCGGTATAATACCATTTCTTATCCCTTTGTTTTAGTGCTCCCTCGATGAAATCTACTTTATAAATCGCTTTCATGGCAGATAGGGCAGGTAAAAGAGTTACTGCGACAATCAAGGATGACATCAACGAAAATGTAACGGTTAATGCCTGGTCCCCAAACATTTTCCCTGCAATTCCATAGAGGAATATAACCGGTAAAAAGACCGCAATATTTGTTAAGGTAGAACCTGTAATAGCTGTTGCCACTTCTTTAGTACCTCGAATAACCGATTCGATTGTACTTTCGTTATTGTCCCTATGGCGGAAAATTGCTTCCAATACGACGATGGAGTTATCTACAAACATACCCACTCCAAGCACCAGACCTCCGAGGGACATGATATTCAAATTTACTTTGAATATGAACATTAATGCATATGTAGAAGCAATACAAATTGGAGTAACAAGCGATATCAGTAATGGTTCTTTCCAATTCTGTAAAAACAACATCAGAACAAGTAAAGCGAGTAATGCACCCTGCCAGAGAGAATCTTTCAGGGAGTTCATCGCGGAAATAATCAATTCCGCTTCTCGCGCTACCACCTGGAATTGAATATCTTTCCCGAATTCTTTGGAAAGATTTTCAAAGGTTTTTTCTGCTTCTTTAGTAGCTTCAACCGTATTTCCACCTGCCTCTTTATAAAGTAAAAGAGCGATGGATTCTTTTCCGTTAAAACGAATATCACCTTGTTTTAGTTTATTTTTAAAAAATGCCTTCCCTATATCTTTTATAAGTACAGGACGGTCGTCGATGCGTTTTACAACAATGTTTTCGATATCGGAAGGAGCAGTGATTTCACCTTCGATTTTTAGAACATAACGCAGTTTATCTTTTTTAACCGTACCGCTGCTGCGAACTACATTATCTGCTTCAATTGCCTGAACCACATCGGAAAGACTGATATCAAGATTTTTAATCTTTTCTGGATCGACTTCTACTGAAACTTCCTGGTCATCTCCTCCTCGAATTTCGACTCGCGATATACCCGATAATTGTTCCAGTCGTGGTTTAATAATATATTCGGCTGTTTCTTTCTGGGTTCTTAAGCTTAGCTTATCACATTTCAAGGTGACCGTCATAATCGGTGCTGCCGATGGATCCCATTCCATTACAAGTGGAGCGCCACAGTTATCGGGAAGCGTTCTTCTCGCTTCTTCTGCTTTCTCTTTTGTATGAAGCAATGCGAAATCCATATCCGTTCCCCAGTGAAATTCAAGGGATATAACAGAAAGACCTTCTTTTGAGACGGATTCGATTTTCTTTAAACCAGGAACGGAGGAGAGAGGACCTTCTAATTGACTTGTCACAAATCGTTCCATTTCTTCAGGACCTGAACCCGCATACTCCGTTATTACGGATATTTTGGGATAATTAAGATCCGGTAACAGGTTTAGGGATAGTTTTGTATATGAAATAATCCCCAACACGACGATGCCGATGTAGATCATAATTGTTCCCACCGGCCTTTTTACGGATGTATCTATTATACTCATTGTATTTTCTCGATTGTTTCAATGAATCGTATTTGCATTAATCCTGGACAATTCTTACTTTTGATTGATGAGCCAATGTCTGGTGACCTTCGATAAGTACTAGATCTCCTTCCTGTACACCTGACAGAATTTCTACTTCGTCATCATTTTGATTGCCGATGGTTACATATTCCCAGTTAGCAATACCTGTATTTCCTTTAATATCTCTTACAACAAATACGAGATAGCGATCCTGCCTGTAGATAACTGCTTTACGGGGAACTTTGATTACGTTTTCAAATATCTTGTACTCCACATCGATCTCAGCGTGCATACCAGGGAAGAAGTGTTTATCTTTATTATCAACTTTTACATACACAGTGAGCGTTTTTCTGGTGGGATCGATTTCCGGGTTAATTGCTTGAATATCACCATAATAGAAGCTTTCCGGATAAGAATCAAATTTGATACGAACTCGTGTACCTACTTTTAAATTGGCTATTTCCGATTCCAGTGCAAACCCCTTCAGATAAAGCGAATTCAAATTAACGATGCGCATTAATTCTTGTCCAGAGCTAATATGTTCACCTTTGCTGATTTTTAAATCCGATACCACACCAGGGAAAGGGCTGGTTACACGTGTTCGTTTAAGATCAAGTTGTGCTTGTTCTAATGCAATAACAGCAGTCGTAACGCCTTCCTGGGCTTTTCTTACTTCTTCTCTCAAGGTTCCTGAAAAGATTAATTTACTTTGATAATCATCACTAATGCTTTCGAATTCTTTCTGTGTGATTTTTCCAGCTTCAAGTTTTTTTATCGCTTCCAGGTAGTTGGTTTTTGCTATATCCAATTCTTTTTTCTGTGTATCTGAGAGCTTGTTATTATCTTTTATAGACGTTTCTTCCAGGACAAGGTATTTGGAAAAAACACGTAATTTTTCAGCTTCTTTCATTTGAACATTTAGTTTTATTTCTGAATCGTTTATTTTGGTTATCACTTGGCCGGTGGAAACAGAATTACCGATAGAAACAGGAATACTTTCAACAGTTCCTGCTACTTCCGAGCGAACGGTGGTTTTTTCCCACACATCGGCAGAAGCAGAAATATTAAGTCTTAAAGGCAGATTCCCACGTTTAATCTGAATTGCTTTTACAGGTAATGCCACTTCATCCTTTTCATTTTTTTCAGAATTTTTATTTAGTACTCCCTGAGCCCCTGCAGAAGCACCGGATTTATCCGCCTGGATTTGTTCGGTAGTGTCGGTTTGTTGTTTCTCGGTTACCAGCTTATAACCTATAAATACAACAATAGCTGCCATCGTAATCATTGAAATAATCTTCAATACCTTGTTCATGCTTACTCCTTAGTCTATTTAATCAAATTTGCTTTATATTGCGATATTTTGATCTGTTCTTTTTAAATCTATTCTATATCCAATATATACATACATTTTCACGTAAAAGCAATTATACGAAATATAATCGAAAATGTTTTTTGTTCTTGTATATTTTTTTTGTGTCCGGTACAATATACCATTGAAATTGCATATGATAAACAAACAATTATTAATCATTCGTTCCGTAAGTTTCCAGCAACTGGATAGCAATATAAAAAAAATTGTACAGGAATTTCCCGGACATGAAATTCATATCCTGACACATTCACATGGTGTTCTCGCCTGTAAGAATTATGAATCTGTCTCTCATGTTATCGATTATTCCAGTCGGAAAAACTTTTCTATATTTCATCTTCCCCCAGGTTTGCCACCTGAAAAATCAAGACATTACGAAGCTGTGATTGTTCCGGTTACGAATAAAACTGGGGCAGGCTTTTTGAATGTATTGTTATTGGCTCTTCGAATCCCCACTGAGCAAATATATCTCTGCAACCTGGTATCGGATATTCGAAAAATCTCCAAAGGTTATATTATTAGATGGTTTTTGAAATCCTGTCTCTATCGGGCAATGGCTGTATTATTGAGTATTCCTCTGTTCCTGGTATTTATTCCCGGATTTTTAATATTTTTACTTTTTAATCGAAAAAAAGGGGCATAAAATGAAAAAAGGTTGAGAGGTGTTTAAACTCACACCTTCTCAACCTTTTGAAATTCAGGAAAGATTTTCCTGTATTACATAAAAGTGAGAATTATTTTACATTCCCATCCGTTTTTTTGCTTTTGCAACCAGGTCTTCAAATTCCTGGTTAACTTTTTTGAGTTCTTCTTCCAGTTTTTTGCTTTCGTCATTTTTAGGTGTGGCAGATGAAGAAGATGCGCCGGATTTTAAAGCTTCGATCTTTTTTTCCAGTTTTTTAATTTTATCCAGTTCATATTGAGGTGCTTCGATATCCTGTGATTCATATTCTTTTCTTAAGCGGCGTTGTTCTTTTCTCAGTTCTTTTTCGATTCGTGCGATTTCTACTTCGTTTTTCTTTGAAGAATCCTGTTGAGTTCCGACTGTGGCGTTATATTTTTTGATCCTATCATTGGTACCATATTTTTCATACAGTTGATAACGGGCCGTATCCATACAGGTTTTCGCATTTGCGGAGCTTCCTTCTTTGGAATAAAGTATACTTGCATCCAGAAAGGCATCGATGACGTTATCCGCTAATGCTTTGTTCTTTTTAGCTTTAATTCCATAAATTTCTGCTATTTTGCTAGCATAAACCGCTTTTTTCCCTTTATTGTTTAGTGCCTGGAATTCATTTAAAGCAGCGTCATATTTATCTGCTTTAAATAATGCATTGGCATAAGTTTTATGGATTTCTTCATTAGCTTTATCGGCAGCAGGTAACTGTTGGTAATAGGAGATAGCTGCACTGTAATCAGACAGAGAAAAATGATATTTAATCTGCTGTTCAGGACTCATCTTTTTCGGAGGAGGACCTGCAAGTTGAGCTTTAAGCTTCCGGGCTTCATCAAGAACATCGTCGAGGTTTTTTGTTTCGGCAAACGAGATTGCCTTATCGACGTAGTCGTTTCCTTTATCAAGGTTGAAGACCGATCCTTTTTTGTTTCCATAAGCATTGGCCAAGATCAATAATAATCTGCCGTGTTCAGCATCCCCCAATTCCATCTTTAAGGCCTTTTCTCCATATTGTACTGCCTGGCTGCAATCGTTTAATAATAGTGATTCCATTGCCACGTTGTAATATGCTAAAACCGTCCATTTAGATGATGTTTCAGGAAATTTTTGAATATAGGCTTTTAAGGCACTAATTTTTTCTGCTCCCTTCTTTATTGAAGCTGCTACAAATTCTTGTGTCCGTGCCACTTCCTTGTCAGCATCGCTTTGTGCTAAACAGGGAAGAATAATCAACGACATAAACACCAAAACAAAAATAAGTTTTTTCATTGTTTTCTCCTTCAAATAGTTTTATTCGTTGAGTCTTTATTCTACAAAAAAATCGAGTAGAAAGCAAGCCATTTTTCTCAATAGGGACAAATTTATACAATTTTTGAATATGAATAAGAATACATACACTTTACGAGAAATTCAAGTTATGATAATATGTTGATATCATGCAGAACATTGAAATTTTCGGAGCAAGTACACATAATTTAAAGAATCTCAATCTTATGATTCCCAAAAAACACTTAGTTTGTGTTACAGGTGTATCCGGGTCAGGAAAATCTACTCTTGCATTCGATACTTTATTCAAAGAGGGACAACGAAAATACCTGGAATCTCTTTCGATATATGCCCGGCAATTTATTAAACCTTTAAAAAAACCCAATGTACAATCCATCCGCGGAATATCACCTACTATTTCTATCGATCAAAAAAATTCCTCATATTTTTATAATTCCACTGTCGGAACCATTTCCGAAGTAAGCCATTACCTGCGATTACTTTATGCTCGCCTCGGAGAGGCCCATTGTCCCCAGTGTGGAAGAATTCTTAAAAGTTATTCATCCGGTACGGTAACCGATTATATTTTCCGTGAGTTTGGAGAAAAGTTTGTTTATATTTATGCTCCTATTGTAAAAAATAGAAAAGGCTCATATAAAGCGCTCCTGGAAAAATACCTGAAACGGGGATTCCTGAAAGCATTGATCGATAAAACTATTTTTTATTTAGATGATCTACCTCAATTGGATAGAAATACACCCCATAATATATCCATTCTAATCGATGCCGTCAGAATTACTCCCGACAATAGGAAACAGGCCGATGAAAGTATTACACTTGCTTTTTTTGAAAGCGGAGGGGAAATAATCCTGATAAATGATAATAATGAATACTTCTTTTCTAATAAGTTATATTGCTTACATTGTAATATTTCCGTTCAGGAACCCCAACCTGCTACGTTTTCCATTAATTCTCCTATTGCCGTATGCAGCAACTGTAATGGTAGGGGAGAGACTGAGCCCGGTCATTCTTGTAATTTATGTAAAGGCAGCGGGTTTAATCCATGGGCTTTATCCTTTTATTTCCGGGGTAAAACCATTCATGACCTCGGTGAGATTGAAATACATGACCTGTTGAGATTCTTTTATGATTTGAGAATCGATGAGAGTGAAAAACCTGTACTCGAACCTATTTTACCACAAATAATCCAGCGTCTTGATTCCGTTGTCAAATTAAACCTCGGTTATATTACATTGAATCGTAAAATCAACACACTTTCAGGTGGAGAATTACAACGCACCCGGCTAGTTTCCCAAATCGGGTTCCGTCTTAGCGGTATTATCTATATACTCGATGAACCTTCTATTGGACTTCATATAACTGAACAAGAGAATTTACTTCGTATTCTCCATGAATTGAAAGAGAATGATAACTCCGTCATATTGGTTGAACACGATGGATTTACAATCCGTTCTTCTGATTATATAGTGGACCTCGGTCCGGGTGCCGGTGAAAAAGGGGGATATCTGACCTATTGCGGTTGGTATAACGATTTTCATCAAGCAGAACATTCTTTGACCGCAGATTATATCTTTCACCGAAAAGAGGTTCGAGTTGAAAAAAAGTATCAAAATCCTG
>JAKAGC010000093.1 GCA_021817755.1 Acidobacteriota bacterium
TAAATATATTTCATTTATCTAATTAAAAATCACAAAAATGGAATAGATGTTATAACTTATATATTCAAATCCGATAACTAAAATTAAAAATATTATTGAGAAATATTAGAATAACGTATTATCGAATCTTTCAAATTTTATCGCCAAGAAAAAATCTATCAATATGCGTGTAATCAGTTTAATGGAGCGGTGATTTTTAAGGTTATTGTAGAGAAAATAATATTATTTTTATGACTTGAATTATAAAAATTTTAATATATTTTTCTGCATCTTCATCCGATGTATTCAACCAGAATTGGTAGAATTTATACGGTGATGTATAGCGTGCATCCAGCCAGACAGTACCTTCTTCGGTTTTCCCGAATTTCCCGCCATCTGCTTTGGTGATTAAAGGACAAGTTAATGCGAATGCTTCTCCACTTGCTTTTCTTCGGATTAATTCGGTTCCGGAAGTAATATTTCCCCACTGATCCGAACCACCCATCTGGAGTTTGCAATTGTGTTCCTTAAACAGATAATAAAAATCATAAGCCTGCAATAATTGATAAGAGAATTCTGTGAAAGATAAACCCGTTTCGAGACGTTTTTTAACAGAATCCTTTGCCATCATATAATTGACAGTCAAGTGCTTTCCAACATCTCTTAAGAAACCAAGAAAGCTAAAATCTTTCGTCCAATCGTAATTATTAACAAGAAGAGCACGGTTTTCACTTTTACTTTCAAAATCCAGAAACTTACCCAATTGTTTTTTTATGCATTCCTGGTTATGGCGTAATGTTTGTTCATCCAGGAGAACGCGTTCTTCGGATTTCCCGGAGGGGTCGCCGATCATACCCGTCGCCCCTCCTACTAAAGCAATGGGCTTATGCCCGGCCCCCTGTAAATGCTTAAGCATCATAATGGAGACCAGGTGCCCGATGTGAAGTGAATCGGCAGTTGGATCGATACCTACATAAGCAGTAGTCATTTCTTTTTCCAACTGTTCTTCCGTGCCCGGCATGATATCGTGTATCATGCCCCTCCACTTCAATTCTTCGACAAAGTTCATACTAATGACCGTCCTACCTCGATTGCTTTCATATTAAGATCATAAAATTCTTTTGGTGCCCAATGCTTAACATAATCGATCATATTCTGAAAATCGACGATATTGGTCAGTTTTTGAGTTATTGCCAATGTGACGACAGAAGTAAGAACAATATTTCCCAATTGTTTTTTGGTTTCATTAATAATAGGGACTTTAAAAAGTTTCCAATTTTTGGTATCCCCTAAATCTTTAACCAGATTGGTATCAACGATGACAATTGCATCATCTTTGATTCTATTTTTATAGAGTTCATATGGTTTCTGGAATGTGCAGAGAAAAAAATCAATCGCTGTTGCTTGTGGAAATATTATACGTTCAGAATCGATGATAATGTCGACTTTGGTTGGGCCTCCACGCACAGTAGCTGTGTATGTGGGGCTTTCGACTGCGTATTTACTTTCTTTTTCAACGGCAATATCTACCAGCAGGGCACCGGCTGTTACGATTCCCTGGCCGCCGACCGCACCATATCTGATTTCATACCTGCTCATTTTCCCTCCGCACTTTGTTTCGCTGCCGCTTCTTTTGCAGCAGGAACAATATGTTTATAATACAATTCGGAATATTCGAGGCGTTCTTTATCCTCCATGAGGATTCCTACCGGGTATTTATGTGCTTTTTCTTCCGATGTCAATTTATCATATTCCGCTTGAGTAACAGAACGAGATGCAATCCATTTTGTCATAGTAATCGGGTCTTTTAGTTTATTCCTGCGTCCCAGATTGATATGGCAATTGCTAATAACTTCAACTACGGAAAATCCTTTATGTTCGAAGGACTTTTTAATAACCTGGCGAAGAGGATGCATACGGAGAACGGTTTCTCTTGCGACAAAAGAAGCTTTTGCTGCAATAAGAAGTTCGCTAGCCATAAATTTCGGTTCGATATTACCGTAAGGTGTCGTTTCTGTGATGAATTTCTGTGGAGTCAGAGGAGAGACTTGCCCTCCGGTCATACCATAAATACCATTATTGATAAGGATCATCTTGATCCCGATATTTCGACGTGCGGCGTGGATTAAATGGTTACCGCCAATAGCAGTTGCATCACCGTCACCGGAAATTACCACAACTGTCTTTTCAGGGCGAGCCAATTTAATACCGGTTGCGAAAGTTAACGCCCTTCCATGTGTAACATGAAGTGTATTGGTATTAAAGAAAGTCGGCATTCTACCTGAACATCCGATACCCGATACGACGATGATGTCATCAGGGGGAAGTTTTAAATCCGCAAATGCCATTGCAATCGTTTTCAACACAATACCATCTCCGCATCCCGGACACCAGGGAGTCGGGAATGTTCGATATCTTATATAGCGTTCATAGTCTCTCATTTTACAAACTCCTTTAAGGATTGGAGAACCTCAGCGGGAGTAAAGGGAACTCCATTGGCTCGTAACAATGCCCTTGTATTAACATCATCAGTGGCCACGCGTTCCACTTCCAATTTCATCTGTCCCATATTCATTTCCACGGTAAGTACTTTTTTAATCCGTTTAAAACGTTCTTTTAATTCTCTTTCCGGGAAAGGCCAAATGGTTAATGCCTGGAATAAACCAGCTTTAATACCTTGCTGCCGTGCCAGGTCTACTGCTGCGATTGCCGCACGTGCAGAGACACCAAAACTGAAAATCATAATCTCAGCATCTTCCATTCGATATTCTTTAAACTTGATAATCTCATCCAACCGACTGTAAATTTTTTGCATACGAAGCGTTTGCATTTTATCAACCAGGGCAGGATCAGTAGTAGGCCAACCATGACGGTCATGCTCAAGGCTGTCGATATGAATCGGATAACCTTTGAAAAAATCAACTCTTGGGGGTATTTCACCGATCTGGCGGTCATAGATATTCAAATCCTCATCCAATGGATGATCCGCACCATTAAACACGGCAATTTCTTTTTGATCCGGGATTTCTATATCTTCATGAGCTTTTGCAATCACTTCATCCATCATCAAAATAACCGGTGTCCAAAATTTTTCCGAAAGGTTGAACGCCCGGATGGTTTCGCTGTAAATTTCATCTGAGAAAGCGGGATAAAGTGCGATAATCGGATGATCTCCGTGTGTTCCCCACCGTGCTTGAAGCATATCGGCCTGAGCTGGTTTGGTTGGTAATCCAGTAGATGGACCGCCTCTCATAACATTAATAATTACCACCGGTATTTCTGCTATAACCGCCATTCCCAGGTGCTCTTGCATCAGGGAAAATCCCGGTCCACTTGTTGCGGTCAATGCTTTTTTACCGGATAGAGATGCACCGATGCATGCTCCGAGGGAAGCGATTTCATCTTCCATCTGAATAAAATCATATCCCAGTTTCGGCAGCTCGGCAGACATGTATTGGGCAACTTCGGATGAAGGAGTAATGGGATAACCGGCATAAAAATTACAGCCCGCAGCTACTGCTGCTTTTGCAGCAATAATGTTTCCTTGTAATACTTCTCTTTTTTTGCTCATTGTTTGTCCTTCTCTTCCTCTTCATAATTTACGAATATAGCAAAATCAGGGCATCGTTGCTCACACATCTTGCAACCAATACAAAATTCCTGTGCATCGACTTTAACGGATACTCCGAATTTGCCTTCGATGTTGTCTTCCAACTGCAATGTTCCGGTTGGGCATATATCAACGCATAACCCACACCCTTTGCAGTACATGGAAACGACGGTCAGTTCGTTTTTCTTGGGAGAGGGTTTCCTTTTTGCCCTTCTCGCCAAGGCCTCCTCATTGGCTTGTCGTTCAAATTTTTCCATTTATTCACCTCAAAAGATGGATGTCTTGTGTAAAATTTATTGTGACTTCTACTTTAAAATTTACAGGATTTTTCTCCAATAGTTTTATCATTTTAGATAATGCATGATATCATAAATTGAGGTTCTTTAAAATCGTTTTTCTCAAAATTTTTTATTTTTTTACTCCTGAATCTCGAAACTCTCTATTTATAATTTTCCTCAGGCATAACCTAATTCATTACATAAAAACAAACGTTTTCTTACCTGTCCGAAAAAATGATCCCGGACATATTACCCTGAATTAATACGTCCCGGAACATGACTTAGGACCTTTTTAACACTTTATTATACTAATATGTATTCGCAAAGGAGGTCCAACATGAACAACAAGAGACAAATTATTTTTGAGCAAGCGTTAGCAAAACCGGAATCGACAAAAAAGTGGTTACTCTTTCCATTTTCATTTCTTTGTCATGCAGCCATCGTCCTGGCGGTATTGGTTTTTCCTCTAATGAGTACAAATTCCGAAAATCCTATATTAAAAGTATATGATGTTTTTCTGGATATGAAAGTACCCCAGGCCGTTCCCCCTATTCCTGTCGCAAAAAAAGGTAATCCTCACCCCAAGAAAAACCAGGAAGAACGGCAGGCACGCCCTGTAAATACAGGAAGACTTGTGGAGCCGGTTAAAATTCCAACTGAAATCGAAGATGAAAGTCTGGATAGTTTAATGTCTGGGGATGGATCGGGATTCGGCCCTGAAGGAGCAATTGATGGCGACGAATTAGGTATCCCATTTGCGAGTCCTATCTGGCAGGATGGTAATAATCTCGAGAAAGCAACACCGATTACTATTGTCCAGATGCCGCGCTTAATTAAACGCGTTACTCCAGAATACCCGATTATTGCATTAAAGACCAGGATACAGGGAGTCGTAGTAATCGAGGCTGTAACCGATGTCCGTGGAAATGTTATTAAAACCACAGTAATCGCCGGGCATCCCTTACTGAGACAAGCTGCAATAGATGCTGTCAAACAGTGGGTTTACGAACCTTATATCGTTAACGGTTTCCCCAGACCCGTTGTTTTTTCTGTAAAGGTCAATTTCAATCTGCAAAATTAAGTAAGTATTAAGCAAAATTCTTCTGATGGTATAATTACTCTGGGGAGCTTTATGCTCCCCTTTTATTTATTTCCATTTTAAAAGTATTTCAAGGCTTTTACTATTTTATATATAATAATTAGTTTTCATATATTAAACCCTTTTTTTCCGGTTTATTCAGTAATTATAATGGTTTCATTACAATGTTCAAGTATCGTACATGTCAGTTCTCATCTCCGAATCGAACAATTATCTCCTTCAATACTATAATGTTTATTTAAATAGTTCTATAAAAAATTCGTTTTGAAAAACTCCCATATTTCGTATTTATGGATTTTTGCCTTGAAATTATTTTAAAAACATTGTATAATCGATTCATTGATGAATAGATGCGCCCGTAGCTCAAAGGATAGAGCGGTAGACTTCGAATCTGCGCGTTGGGGGTTCGATCCCCTCCGGGCGCGCTTCTATTTTTTACTTAGCAATATCTATTGCAAAATAATTTTTTATCGTTTAAAATTAGGGACATGGAAAACAAAGACATAAAAGATATCAATGATTTTTTTTCTGAAGAAAACCCGGAACTTTCCCCTGAACAAAAATGGGATAGAGTTTTTAATGGCTGGATCAACAAATTAGATGAAAAAAAACTACTCACCAACCTCTTCGAATTGAAACTCTGGTTCGAAGCAATCGAAGAATTTTTCTCTTCTACTTACATTGAAGATATTATTTTCAAATCCCAGCCCATCAATAACCGTGATTATGAATTCTACCTCAATATCTTCTCCATGATTAGTGGGAAAATAATCAATCTCCTTAAAGACCTCGATTTCGAAAAAGATAAATACCTTCTCAATTTTGAAGAATTTATCGTGGATAAAATTCTCGAAAATTATTCCAGCAAAGTTTTCCCATATTTAAAAGATATCTATTCTCCCGAATCCTGGTTCTACAGTCTCCGTCTTTTTCTCCAAAACCTTCGCCATATCACATTTGAACTTGGCGGACTTGAAACCACGTCACAAAAAACGTATTCTGCTATCCGTAAACTCTATAGAAAAGAATTAATGGGGAACTCACTCATTATATCCTTGATGAAAGGCAATTTCATTCCCAAAATGGACAAAATTTATCAACAGGATATCTGTGATATTATTAACCATATCGATGACAAAAAAATAAAAAAACATATCGGTATCTTTTTTATCTTTTCTTTCCGTATAATGAAATTAAACAACTTCATAGAGCTTAACCTCAATAAAGCTCGCAATGTAACCATAACCATTCCTCTCATTCTCCTGTTGAAGAAAAAAATTGAAAATATCTTCATTTTTTATGATACTGCTCTAAAATCCAGCCTTGAAACGTACTTCACAAACGAAGAAGATCGCGAAAAAATCAATAAAGTATTTACTTCTCTTGATCTTGAATATAAAAAAATATTCGATGGAGAATTCCCCTACTTCTTCGATGAAAAGAATGAAAAAATTAACCGCCGTAAATTATTAAAGAATATTATTATTATTTCCGACTTCGCAATTAAAGAATTAATCGAAGGAGTTGCCAAATTCTACAAACCCGAAGTTTCCGGGAGTAATATTTTTGAAAATTATATTTCCAGGGCTGAAAAAGCATCTGAAGTCAAAGAAAAGCTTGTCAAACTTCACACAAAAATAAATGATTTCTTTTCTCAAAAATCCAAAATCACTCCTGCCGATATCTTTTTCGATATCAATCAATTTATTGAAACCGACCTCAATTACCTCCTCTTTAAAGATTGGAATGAATTCCTTAACTACTACAACAAACTCGTTACTACCGATTTCTCACCCGAGTTTAAAGTCAACCTCAAAGCTTTCCATTCATTTATCACAAAAATTTTGAAAGAAATAGTCGATAACAGGGGCTTTTAATAAATCTCCTGATTTTCAATCGACTGGAAAAATTTTAGGAGGAATAAGACTGTGTATTTTCAATTATTATCCAACATAAAAAAAGCACTAATATCCCAGGAAACTGAAATAATTATATCACCGTTTTCATTCACCCCCTCTACCCAATTTGAAAATCAATTGCTCTTTTTCTTTAAACCCGAATGCTTCAACAATCAAAACTGGGAACAATCCTCAAATATATTGCAAATGACTTTTGAAAAATTTAAGCAGTTCCAGGTTGAAATAGGAGGTATGCTCCTCCTCGATGGCCCTCGCCTCGAAGAGTTAGAAATAATGAATAATCACTACGGTTTTATCAATCGTTTATCCCGGGAAGCAAGTAAAATATTAACCTCTGAGGAAATAGAGCGGATCGCTTCACAATTGAATATTGAAAATATTAAAGATTGCTTAATCCTTGGAGGACATGAATTCCTTAAACAGTTTCCCCAATACACCCCATCTACGCTTAATGATGCCTGGCTCACCAAAAAATCATTTAAATTACGTAGTGGGTTTTATTATAATTTTTATGAAATCGAAAACAGACAGATTATACTTATAAATGGATTTAATCCTATCCAGATTCATCGTTTTACCCAAAAAGGACAAAAATTATTTGTATTTCTGCTTTATTCCAATACCGATTGGAGTGTCTTGAAAAATGATCTTTCCGGTGATACATACCCTGAACGTGCTAAAGAAAATTCCATCCGCGGTGAGTTATATAAACACAATAAAAAATACGGTATTCCCGTTGTAAATGTTTCCAATAACGGAATTCATCTCTCCGCCGGGCCATTTGAGGCGCTATTTGAGATCGATAATTTCCTCCACCGAATTACCCCAATCCGTTTCGATGTTTGCCGGACCAATATTGGAATGCGAATGATGAATCTCGGTTATACGAAAGAGGAAATATTGTTCTCTCTATCCAACCCTATCATACATAATGAAGATTCAGAGGTTGACCTCGATACATACACCGAAGGGAAAAATACAACATGGGCAATCTCAAACTATGTAAACCATTTTCCACCCGGAAGAATCTAAAAAAGAAAGTTGCAAATTATTTTTTTTTCTTCTATAATACCCTTTAATACATTTTAAAGGAAACCAAAAATGGATATATATGTCAATGATAACAAAATCGGTTACAAACCAATGTTTCCTCTCACATGGGGTAATTTCTTTCAAAAGATGCTCCAGGAACCTGAATACATTAAAAAAGACCATGGTATTGTGAAAATATCCATCGATGGAGTCGATTCACTCGATGTCATGTTAAACGGTACCGATGAGCTCGTTCCTGAAACAATCGTGGAAATCCGGATTCATACCAAAGATTCCCTCTCCATAACAAGAGATGGTTTAGCAAAAGTCACTACATTAATCGAAAGCATTAAAAAAGAAATTTCTCAAGCTGCCGACCTCTTCCGCGAAGGTAAAATAAAGGAAGGTTCTACAAAAATCACTCGCATTATGGAAGCATTCAAACCCATGATTAATTTTATTAATTCCATCGGAATTAGCTTTTCCATGAATTTTGATGAAATGTACTTTAAGCAAGGTGTTACGCTTCGTGAGAAAATTGAATCCTTTTTAAAGACCTTTGAAGATCTATTAAATGCCCAACAGAAAAAAGATTATGTTGAACTCGCCGATTATCTTGAATATCAATTAATGGAAGATATGGAAGATTGGAATTCTATTGCAGTAATTCTATTAAAAGAAGCAGAAGCCAATAAAGCCACAAACGCTTAACCCAATATTCGCCGTTTTTAAAATCTCGGAACACAACTGTTTTGAACCAGTTCCCAAACGAGACATAAATTATGTCATTTAAAATAGTTCTTATCGGATGTGGGCGTATTGGTGTTCTCCTCGAAGACGATCCACTCCGCTCAAAACCCGCTACTCATATCGGTGGGATTCAATTCCTTTTAAAAAACCACAATACTCCCAAAAATCTAATTTTATCAGCCGTATGTGACATCGATTCCAATCGTTTGTCCCAATGCATGAAAAAATATCAAATAGAAAAAGGATATTCTCATTATAAGGAAATAATATTAGCGGAAAAACCTGACATAGTTATAATCGCCACATGGACATCCTCTCACAAGGATATCGCAGTTTTCGCTGCCGAAAATGGTGTAAAAGGAATTGTTCTTGAAAAACCCATTGCCGTTTCTATACGTCAAGCTCATGAAATTATACATACGTGCAATCTTCATAATGTAAAATTAGTAATCAACCATGAACGCAGATGGGATTGTTTATACAGAAAAACAGCGGAAATTATATCCTCCAAGACTCTCGGAGAATTAAAAACCATATATGCAAATGTTTTATCCCGCTCTGCCCCCCGTGGTGATTGGAAAAACGTTCTCAATGAAGCCGGAGGTGGTCCACTTCTACATGACGGCACCCATCTGGTCGATATGATCCGATATTTTGCCGGAGATATTGCTTCAGTCAGCGGTCATGTTACACGGGAGGACCCATCGTTTGGTACAGAAACTACAGCCACTGCCTTTATGCAAACCCAATCCCAGGTAAATATTTTCCTGGAAGCCGGAGGTATGCGAGATTATTTCAATTTCGAAATTGATCTCCATTTTGAACGTGGGCGTATTCGTGTTGGGAATGGAATTTCCGATTATTTTACAACACAAAACTCCGGAAGATACACTGGATTCTACGAGCTCATTAAAACACCTTTTCCTTCTTTTATAAGAAACATGAATCCTTTCACCGGAGCTTTACTCGAAGTAATCGCTGCGATCGAAAAAGATACCCAGCCCTTTTCATCTGGAATAGATGGACTCCGTGCAATAGAGATAATATTTGCCGTTTATTATTCCGCATCATTAGGAGGGAAGAAAATTTCCCTCCCACTTAAAAC
>JAKAGC010000094.1 GCA_021817755.1 Acidobacteriota bacterium
ATGTTAATAGTATTGTTGAAAATAAGACCGTAAAATTTTTAATTTTCATAACAGCCCCCTGCATGAGCGATTCTTTTTTTTAATTTTCATAGCATCTTATTATAAATCAATAAAAATTTTTTTTAAATATTTTTTAAATGGAAAAAAGGAATTATTAAACCACAACATTTCCAATTCAACTGGCAGATATTACCTCTATAAGTTGAAAGACGGACTTTAATCTTCTGAATTATAAAAATTATGAGTAATGATGTTTTTTTCAATTTCTATTTAACAGAAAATAAATATTCACCTACGATTGAATTTGAATATCTGACGAATGCGATAATAATCCCAAGTTCATATGCCCGACCTTTATCTGCGGTTATTACTTTCCCGTTAACAGTTACCCCGGAACGCGCCCCAGTTGTTTCAAAAAACAAATCCCTAACGTTTTGGGCCTCAGAATCATCGGTTAAGGTAAACGAATACTCTCTATCTCCTATTTTTTGAAAGGGAGTGAAAAACCGGGCAGCTTCCATCCAGGAATTAATCTTTTCCACTGTATCGACAGGTCCAACTATAGATGCTATTTCGATTCTATCGGGAAACAAATTACCGCTAATATGGAAACTATAATCCCTTAAGGATTTATTAAAATCAAAATCTTCGGTATCCCCAGGTATAAATTCAAGATCGATATCTAACTTATATGATGAAACTTCGACATTCATGTTTTCCCGTTTTAAATAGTGAACAAGGGGACGATGCCCATCCTGGGTATAAAGAGAACCTTCCATTAAATAAATCTGGGAATGCTCCGGATCATTATAATATGCTGACTGCATCATTCCAACATGGGGAACACGGGTTTCTTTTATTATATCTTGATTTTTTTCCTCACCGTTTTCTTTGGATAATTGATTCAAAATTGGGAAAAGTTCCAATTGCTGCTCTTTCGATAAATTTGGAGGCAATTTGGAAACAATAACATTCAGATTCGACATTGAATTTTCTGAAGCAATCCATCGATCATGCCCAACAGCAACAAAGGTTCTGTAAACAAATATCATATTATCAATATCATCAATCGGTACGGATACAGGATTATCAAATTTTATAGCACTTCGGGAACGACGGGTTTTATCTATTGTAGAAATAACGTCAAAAAATGGTTTTCCCTGCGAAGCCCCTACCAGGAATGAAAGCTCTTTTAATTCGAGAGTGTACGAGCAATCGGATATCGGAGTATGTTTTAATAATTCTTCAAAACGAAAGAGTACGGGGAGATATTCTTTTTCTTCCGAATCGACCGGGATAAATGCCGGAGTTCCATTATAATAATATGCAATAAATTTTATTTGAGTCTTCTTATCCATGATGGCATAACTTAAATCGGTAGTACCTGAATCGGGGGGGCCAAAAAGAGTAAAAAGCCTTGCTATAAAAGCGCCGGGATGTTTCTCTTGTGCACTTTCATCTATTTTAAAGGGCTTTCCGGCTTCTTGCGGTTTTCGGAGATAAAAACACCATTCAAGAATCGGGTGGGGATTGCTGATAATGGTATAGGGCATCCGTTGGAAATCCGATTTATCTACCTTTAATACTGTCCCCGGTGGTGGTGCATATTGCATCACAGTTTCACAAGGTAAATTAGCAGGTGCGGAGTTGAAAAAGCTCAAACCGGGTAAGCTGGGTCCCCAAAAAATAAATATTGGAACAGCAATTAAAGCAATATATATGGCAAGAGTTGCAAATATGGTTGTAAGCGATGCTTTGGGTGAATTCATAATGGAGCGAATTCCCTGTACTAATGTAAATTTCTTTTTAAGGGGATAATAGTTATAGGGAGGTTTCTTTAGTATTAGGAAAATCTGTTTTAAAACATTTTTTTCATCTTCCAGCTCATGATAAGGAAGATTATCTTGTATCTCTTTTATTATTCTTCTTTTCGTTTTCAACCCGGATATCCCTATAATGGAAATTATACCGACTAATATCAGTATAGGTTGTTCGATATAAAAACCCAATGCAAATAATACAATAAAACTGAAACTATAAAACATATACTGAAGTGAGGTATACCTTGAAAAGATAATAGTATTCAATATCTGGCCACCATCGAGAGGTAGAACCGGAAGTAAATTAAAATAATTAAATACAAGTAATATCAATCCGATCCGAAAAGGATCAAGATATCCTGGATAAATATAAGTTGATAATGGATTATTCCAAATAGTAAGAAACAAAAAACCGAGAATAATTCCTGGAACCGGTCCGGAAAAATAAGATATAACCTTTTTATAAGCTGGTATATGATCATCGGTACCCATTGCCATCGCCCCGAGAAAAGGAATAAACAACATACCCAGATTCCGGTAACCAAAGATCTTCATGGCTGCTAAATGACCTATTTCATGAATAAGCACCACGACGACAAGAATAATGGCATAATCAAAAGAAAAAAGAAAACCGAATGCACCTAAAAACAATATCATGGAAACAAATAATAAAAGAAAATTACCTGCTTTATTTTTCGAGGGGCGATTCATTAACCCTCGCATATTTAAGAAATTTGCGATTTCAATCTCAACCGGCAATTCGTATTTCGACGGATTTATTCGGCGTTCCTTGTCAAGTTCCTTCCGCACCTTTGAAAAAAACAACAAACTTAAAAACATTTTATTAGCAAGATAAAGTGCACGGCAAAAAGTAAATATATAATTATGTTCATCTAATCTCTTAATAAATTTTTTCCTCTCCAATCCATCTATATATTTCCCATTTGATTCTTCCAGTTCAGTTATTACCTCCTCTTCCGATTCTAAGGTGTTAAATTCAGCAATGGGCCCTTCAGTATTGATGACCTCATTAACTTTTCTTAAATGAGCTTCAAATTGGCGTTCCAGTGAAGTGGATTTTGCATCATTATTAATAGTGTCAGAAGAAAATATTGGTAAATATAAATTGCGATAATCAAAAGTTATTACTTTCCTAGCATTAGCGAAACGAGTTTCAAATAGGACCTGGAATAGAGTAACACCACTTTCACTCCGTGATAAGAGAGCATGTGTTTTTTTCTCAACATGGTAATAATTAAATGCAAATATCTCCGGTATTTCCCGTTCTAAAATTCCACTGGATTGTATACACCGGACAAATTTAAACCCCAGTTGAATTAATTCTTCCTCTTTTGTCTTGTAAAAATCTTTTATATATTGAGGGCATTCAGTAATTGGAATGATGCGGTATTTTTCTTTACGTAATACCATTCCCAATATATTCCTGGTAAGAATTGCATAAATGATAAAGCATAGCACCAATGAAGCACCAAAAAAAAATAAAATGACCGTATCCAAATTTAAATTCATACAATCCTCCGTATATTATGATTAGCCTTTTTATATATTCTCCCCATTTAGAACAGAATAATACTTAAAAAAAAAATAAGAAAAAAATTTATTAAATTCCTTTTGAATTATTTTCATTAGATTAAATTGTAAAAAAATGAAAGATTTTTTGCAATCATTTTCCATTATCCGAGTAGAGATTATTATCCAAAAATGATTTGGATGAAATGGTGTGGGTAATAATAAACGATTTTACTTTGTGTGTGGAAGCAATGCCAGAACTTTTTCGAGATTTTCATACCCTTTTTCCCGGGTATAAAGCTGTTTGGATCGATCCAGGACAATTTTCCTCATCATGGAAAGTTGTTCCCGGTTTGATAGTGCCAGGTTTATCGTATCTCTTAAATCCGAATAATCCCCTTTTTTAAATAAGAACCCTGTTTCATTTTTATCTACCAATTCTTCAGCAGACCCTGTACCTACAGAAATAACAGGTACTCCGCATGCATATGCTTCAACAATAGTATTACCAAAGGATTCATAGCATTCAGATGGAAAAATTAGAAAAAGTGCTTTTTTGAGTAATTCCTTTTTTTGAGGACCATCAACAAATCCTTCAAATGTGATATGCCCCATACCATTTTCTTGAACGTACTCTTTTAATACTGTTTCCATTGGACCGGAACCGATTATTTTCAAAGGTAAATGTGGCAATTCTTTAAAAGCACTCATCAATGTCATGAGTCCCTTTTCAAACGATAATCTGCCGAGGTAAACCGCATATTCTGAAGCTGGTGTCTCTTCCTCAACAGGTTCAAAATCAAGAATATTGGGGTAGACATGGATTTTATCGGCGGGGAAACCGGCTTCTACAAATTTCGATTTCACAAAACGGCTGGAAGCAAGAAACAAATCGGGATACTTCTTAACAGTACCGAGCTTTCGATGAATCCATTCGGAAAAAGCAAGCCCATTGCTGTTAAATAAACTATGTTGATAGCAGCGATGAAAAATCCCTGGTAAAAAGTTTCCATTTTTACACACTTCGCATGCACTGAAATCATTACGCATGAATAAGCCGTTTAAACATAAAAATTTAAAATTTTCCAGCCTCTTTAAAACAGGAATATTATTCTTTTTGAGAAATCTAATAATACTTTGAGAAATTAGAGGGGACAAATTATGAACAATCGCTACTTGAGGTTTTTTTTCAAGGAGAATACGTTTTAATTTTTTTTCTACAGATAAACCTCGAATCAAAGATAATGGTATCCAATATTTTTTTAATTTACTATAATTTTCAATGTGGGCACTGTCATAAAAGAAAGTAGTAACAACATGGCCTTTCTCTTTTAACATCTCTTCCAGAAGAAGAACATAACGGTCCTCCCCTCCCCTGAACCGGTAAAAATTATGGATGGATAAGATATTCATCCGGCACTATTTCCCGGTGAGGATGAATGAGGTGAAGTATCACCATTTCCGTTCGAGTTACCATTATCTTTCCCCGACCTGTGCAATCCGTTTTTCCAACGAAATCCTAGATTGATATAATTCAGATAGACAATAAGGAGTATGCCAAGAAGCAGGCTGAAGAATAATGCAATAAAACGTGGAGTTCCACGAAAATAAGATACGATAACAGATAAAGTTGAAAAAATGAAGGTCAATACCAATAAGATATTAGCCGCTTTCTTCTCTGAAAAACCCTTTCTCATCAAGCGATGATGGATATGATCGTCATCACCTTTAAATGGATTTCTACCGGATAGAAGCCTGCGGGAAAAAGAGAGCAACGTATCGATAACAGGCACAGCAAGAAAAATAATAGGAATCATCAAGGCAATTCCTAAAGATGCTTTTTGTGCTATTCGAAGCGAAACAGTGGCGAGTATAGTACCGGCCAGTATGCTGCCGCCATCTCCCATTAAAATCCGTGACGGATAATAATTGTATGGAAGAAAACCGAGAACACCTCCCAATAACGCACTGACAATGATGGCAGGAAAGATTAAATGATTCAACATACAGATAATGATAATGGTAACGGAGGAAATAGCGATAACTCCTCCGGCAAGCCCATCAAGCCCGTCGATAAGATTGATTGCATTAGAAATGCCCGTTACCCAGAGAATGGTTAGAGGATATGAAAACGCTCCAACATCGATACTCTCTTTGAAAAAAGGCAATGTGATGAGTTCTATTTTAAAACCGATAAAAAATAGTATGGTCGCAATTACAATTTCTACCAGCAGTTTTTCATGCGCTTTAAGCCCTTTAAAATCATCATATAATCCAAGAAGGAAGAAAAAAATCATGGAGCAAATATAAAGCATAATCTGAATGAGTGAAAAGTCTACAGTAATCTTGTGAGGAGTATTTTGAAGGAGATATATAATAAAGAATAAAAAATAAAATCCAATAAGGAAACCAAAAAATATTCCGACTCCGCCAAGACGCGGTCGTGGTTCTTTGTTAATTTTTCGAGTATCGAAATGATCGTAAAAATTGTACTTTCGCGCCAAATCTAACAATATCCCCTGGGCAAAGAAAGAACCAGCAAACCCCAATAAAACAACTACTGCGAGGATTAGATAAATCGTATATACCATGTCTGATTATATTCCATATATTAATGTATTGCCTTAAAGTGTATTTAACCATCTTTTTAAGCAAAAATCAAGAGTAAAAAGATTATTCATACAAAAAACCACTTATTCTATTAATAAAGGGATTCGAAATTTCTATTAACCGGGGTTATTGATATCTTCAGTAAACCGTTCCATTACTACTTTCAAGTCTCCTACTTTATACGGTTTAATCAGAACATCACCAAATCCAAAGGATTTCAATTGTTGGATTTCCCTTGAATCCGCATAGCCGGATAACGCAATAATTTTTGCTTTTGGTAGAATTTCCTTTATCCGGGCGAATGTTTCCTTTCCATCAAGGCCCTTTTTATTGATAATATCCAATAACATCACATCATAAGGATTCCCGGAATCAAGAAGAGATTTGATTGAATTAAACGCAGCGTTTCCCTCTTCGAACGTGGTTACTTCGTATCCAAGACGATCAAGCATCCTGCTGGTAACATCGAGAACTACCGCGTCATCATCCATCACCAATACTTTTATTTTCTTAATTTGTTTTGATTCAACTGAGGAATTTGTTTGATTAGAAATAATTTCTCCCTTATAAACGGGGAAATAAAGCGAAATATCTGTACCCTCACCTACCCGGGAAGAAACCTCGATAAACCCTCCATGTTTTTGAACAATGGAATAACAAATAGTTAAACCTAACCCGAGACCTTTTTTTGAACTTTTTGCCCTGGTTGTAAAGTAAGGATCAAATATTTTACCGAGATTTTCCTGAGGAATTCCCTCTCCTTTATCTGAAACGATTACTTTAATATAATCACCGGAGGCCGGCGCTAATGAATGAAGTTCCTTTATTACCGGACAAAGTTTGACTGAAATAACAATTTCATTTTCCCTTTTCCCCCCGGCTTCTATTGCATTGAAGACCAAATTCTTGAAGACTTGTTTAAGCTGGGTTTTATCCCCGTTAATCATGGGTAGATTATTAGAAAAATCCGTATGAATCGGCGGATTCGATCCTGAAAAATCAGCGGCCAGGTATTCTTCAAGGAACGATGTAAGAGATAAAGGGCTGCTGTTTAGCCATCCCCCACGGGAAAAAGTAATAAGCTTTTGTGCCAATTCCGATGCCTGATTTGTTGCTCTTTCCATATTCTCCAACATCATGGTCTGTTCATTATCCAATCGTGAATCATCTTTCAAAATAGAAAGCGTTCCCAGTATTACAGATAGTAAGTTATTAAAGTCATGAGCAATTCCCCCTGCTAAAATACCGATGGATTCGAGCTTTTTCACAGTGATTAGTTCCTCTTCAAGTTTTTTGACAAGGCTGATATCGGTTAAAGTACCAATGTACCCTTGAATTTCCCCCGACTCAGACCGAAGCGCCGCAGCACGGCCAAATACCCAGGTGATTTTCCCGGAAGGAGAAACCAATCTGTATTCAAGCTGAAACTCCTTTCCTGCTTTCTTTAATTCAACCCAAGACCGGTCAATATTATCCTTGTCTTCAGGATGATAGACCTTTGTTATTCCTGAACCCAATGCTTCTTCTGCTGTTAATCCCGTAATATTAAGTAACGTTCGATTCACATATAAACAATCTCCGTTTGCATCTGTTCTGAAAATACCCACAGGGCTTGATTCAGCCAGAGTTCGAAACCTCAACTCACTATCCTTAAGTTTCTTTTCCATGTTATGTTTATAGAATGCAATCTCAATAGTGGAATGCAAGTTTCGAAGTTCGAAGGGTTTTAAAATATACCCGAAAGGATGAGTAATTTTAGCTCTCTGTAATGTTTTTGTGTCTGCAAAAGCAGTAAGGTAAATAATAGGAATATCCATTCGATTAAGAATGCGTTCTGCCGTTTCGACACCATCTATAGAACCTGCGATTTTTATATCCATTAAGATCAATTCCGGCTGCATTTTTTCTGCTAATGAAATGGCTTCCTCCCCTGATGCCGCTATACCCACTATTACATATCCCAATTTTACCAGTTGTATCTCCAGGTTTTGTGCCACAATTAATTCATCCTCTACGATCATTATTCTTGGGGGGGTTCCCCCATCCATTATCGACATTGTATTTCGCCTCCGATTTACTTAAATCCTATCATTTTTTCAATGCACCATATTCGTCTATTAATTTTCTTCTAACAAAAGCGTTTCCGTAGTTGGAGCAATTTTTTTATACGGAAATGATATTATAAATGCTGTTCCATTACGTACAATTACTCGTTTATTTCCTTTTAATTGACGCGTTAAGATTTCTACCAGTTGTAATCCTAAAGAACGATTCTTCCGGGATTCATCACTATCGGACAAACCTGGGCCGTCGTCCCGTACCAACAGTTTAAGAAAATTTTTCTGAGTTACTCGAAACGAAACCGTTAATTGACCTTTTTTCCCTGGATGAAACGCATGTTTAAAGGCATTGGATAATAATTCGGTTAATATCAACCCAACAGGGATGGCAGTATCCATATCAAGCGAAATTTCTTCAATGAAAACTCTGTAGCTTACCTGATCTCCCATATTTCCATAGGTACCCAGGAAATAAGATAATACACTATTCAAATATTCAAAAGCATTAATTTTCGCCATATTCTCCGATTGATACAAGGTTTCGTGAGCCAGAGCCATGGAACGGATACGATTTTTACTATCCTGGAAAACCTGGACAATTTCCGGTTGCTCTTCATTATAAGACTGCAAATCCAATAAACTGGAAATAATTTGTAGATTATTTTTAACGCGATGATGAACTTCGCGAAGTAAAACTTCCTTTTCATAAAGCGAATGCTTGATTCTTTCTTCTGCTTTTTTTCGTTCGGTAAGATCCCGGTTAATGTTAAGCATCGCTTTAATACCTCTAAATTCGATTACAGATGCGTTTATCTCGAGGATCATTTCTTTGCCATTTTTCCGGTATTGCATCGTTTCAAAATGAAGGTAATCTCCTTTTTTAAGCGTTTCTTCAAGCTTCCTTTTCCCTCTAGGTATATCTTTGGATATACTTTCCAGGTTCAATCCAATAAATTCAGACCGATCGAAACCATAAATTTGACACGCTCTTTGATTTACATCCAGTACAATTTCTGTTGCGGGGTCCAATATAAGTATCGCATCATGCGCCATATTAAAAATATTCCGCAATTCTTTTTCCGACGCGGCAAGTTCCATTGTACTTTTGATGTAGCGCTTTTCAAGAATAGAAGTATATCTACGCCTGGATATAAAATTCACTACCAGGATTAAAATTAGTAAAGGTGCAAAGACCAGTAAAGAATAAAACCACCACGAACGATGATAAGGAACAGCGATAGTAATAATCCCGGAGGATTTAATATCGCTTTTTATACCGGTACTATTCATAGCCTGCACATAGAAGCGGTACTTCCCAGGAGGTAAATTGGTATACCTAACACGATTATCCAGCGTATGTATTGCGGTTACCCATGATTTATCGTATCCTTCCAACTTGATATTGTAAGTGATACCTGTTTCATCAATAAATGATATAGCCTTAAAATGAAATGTCAAATCATTCTGAAATGGAGGCAGTTGCAAATCCTTATGTAAGGAAAAAAAATGGTTTCCAGCTTTTATATAGTATAATTCCAATAAGGGAGAAACATGTTCAGTAAAATCCCGTTCTTTGTAATAGCGCGAAACCCCTGATTCAGTCCCTATCCATAGCTTCCCTTCATTATCGATGAACCCTGCGCTTCGGTTTGATTCAGTTCCAAGTAATCCGTCTTTGCTGGTATAATGCCGTGCAGTTTCTCCATCCCATCTAATCAGTCCGTTTAATGTTCC
>JAKAGC010000095.1 GCA_021817755.1 Acidobacteriota bacterium
ATCCGATTCTGGGTAAAAAACAAACTCGTGGATTCACAAAAAGTCAAAAATTCTGACCTAAAAGGAGTGCACTTTTGAACTTTAAAAAGTGCAGTTTTGAATTTTAGCCAACAGTTTTCAGATATCACTAATTTTCACAATCCCCAGTGTTACTTTCATACATATACCATTTACTTAAAATCAACTGCCCTCTTTCTGTTTTATATACTAAAACCTTTTTTATCAAATAAAAAATTTAATCAGATAATACTCAAAAAACTTAATCGCCTCAATTCAAAGGGATTTCCATTCTCACTTTATATTCCGAAGGCTCCGTTTTTTCTATTACCAATTGTTCACACCCATTAAACTTCATGAACTCTCCCAATTTCTCACTCAATACAGGCTGCACTTTATCGAACTCTTTAAACCACTGCTCAAATACGAGATTTCGCACAATCATGGTTTTGGCTTTCCGCTCGGCTTTACAATCCATCCGCGCTATCAATCGATCACCCCAAAGTACAGGAAGCGAGAAATACCCGTACTTCCTCTTAGCCTGTGGTACATAACATTCAATGGTATAATCAAAATCAAATAACTCCTTAATCCGGTTTCGAAGAATTACCAGATTATCAAAAGGAGAAAGTATATATAGTTTCCGGTTTCTTTTTTTTAAGGGTTCCAATCCGCACAATTGCTCTCTTTTTTCTTCAAGTATATAAAAATTTTTCTTATCCAGCGATTCGATCTCGATTACAGATACTTCACCGGATTTCAACATGGCTTTCAGCGCTGTAGTGATTTGCTTTTTATGCCTATTCTGGATATGTTCATGGATATCCTTTTCCGAAGCCACCCCGTAAGAATTTAATGCTCTTAGAATAAAAAAACGTCCCTGTTCCATATCTGTAGGAAGAGTGGTATCGATATCAGGAGGAAGAACGCGTTCGGCCAGGTCATAGATTCGTTGAAACCCCTTTCTTTCTTTTACCATCAACTCCCCTTTCCAGAAAAGTAACTCAAGAGCGACTTTATCGGGTCGCCAGTCCCACCATGCGCCTTTCGGAGCATCTTTGGGTGCTTCGAAATCTTTGGATGCAAGAGGGCCTTCGGTACGAATACGATCGAGTACGGGTTGCATCTTGTCTCCATGATTTCTCAACATCTCTTTTCCCCATTCACTGTAAGGCATTTGAAGAGAACGCATGCGGTGTAAATAAAACCTGTAATCGGAAATAGGAAGATATGAAGCGGCATGTCCCCAATACTCAAATATCTTTCTATCTTTTGATTGAAGCTCATCAAGAAATTTGGATTTATAATCGGGTAACCGTGTCCACAGTGTATGATGATGAGCCCTTTCAACAACGGAAATGGTATCCACTTGAATATAACCAAGTTTTTCAATTACATCAAGAACTCCCTTTTTGCCTTTAGGAAATGGGGCTTTCCCGTCAGGGAGCTGGTAATGTAACGCGATGCGCCGTGCCTGGTGGATTGAAATTTTCATATTCTAACGAGCCTCCGTTAAACAAACCTTACAATGTGTTTGCCATTTGTTTGGTATTCCATTATACACAAAATATTTAGGGACGTCTACGGGATTTCAAAGATAATATAACATTTTTTTCAATCAAATAATCATAATGATAAGAGTCAAAAAGATTGACCAAACACTTTCGGATTACTTTATTTATTTCATCAGTAAGGGAATGAAAAAATCCTAAAAAACTCAGGGAGCCTTCTTTCGAGAGGATTGGAGAGCATACACAAATATTGACTATGGGAATGTTTAATAGTACAATAAGCTTTTAGCATCGACGGGGAAGTGTATCTGCCCTAAACTAATGCCGATGCCGGTGAGGAGGCATTGTGAATATACCGTTCGTTAACCTAAAACGCATGCACGACCGTTTTCGTAATGAAATCGATGAGGCTGTTAAATCGATCATCGATTCAAATAACTATATAATGGGAAAACCGGTGGAACAATTTGAAACTGGGTTCGCCGAATACCTGGGAGTAAAACATGTCATCGGGATGAGCTCAGGAACAGATGCTCTTTTCCTGGCCTTAAAAGTACTGAATATCCATAATGGGGATTGGGTTATTACTGTTCCGCATACCTTTATCGCTACTTCGGAAGCGATTACGATGGCAGGTGGAAAAGTGGTTTTCGTAGATGTGGATAAAAAGTCTTCGAATATGTCGCCTACGAAATTGGAACACTACCTGAACTCGCTGGACGCAAAATCACTTAAAAAGGTAAAAGCTGTTATTTTCGTCAATCTGTACGGAAGCCCGGAAGACCTGGACAATATTTATTCGATTACAAAAAAATACGGAATACCGTTAATCTCCGATGCAGCACAAGCTCATGGTGCTCGCATCGATAACAAACCGATTACTGATTTTGCGGATTTAACCACTTATAGTTTTTTCCCGGGCAAAAACCTTGGGGCTTTCGGAGACGCGGGAGCAGTAGGAGTTAATGATTCGGAAAAAGCAGATAAATTAAAAATGATTCGCAATCATGGACGAACAGAAAAATATATCCACCCGGTTGAAGCGTTTAACTGCCGAATGGATACTCTCCAGGCAGCAATACTGGATGTGAAACTGCGCTACCTGGAAGATTGGAACAGACATCGCATTAAATCGGCAAAACTGTACAATACGTTGCTTGAAAAGAAAGGTTATGATACTCCGACATTGGATGAAAAATACCGCCGGGTTTTCCATCTCTACGTAATCCGTGTTAAAGACAGGGAAAAAATAATTACTGACCTGGGAAATAAAGGTGTTTCAACGGGTATACATTACCCACTGCCATTGCATTTGCAACCGGCTTATGAATACCTGGGCTACAAAAAAGGAGATTTCCCTGCCTGTGAAAAACTCTCGGAAGAAATTCTCAGCCTGCCTATTGACGGCACGATTACAGAAGAGGAAATCGGGTACATCTGCAACCTGCTCCCGGATTACAAGTAATTTCGACGATAAGAAAACATGACTACAGATAAAAATAAAACCATCTGGTTATTTAATCAATATGCGATTACACCGGAACAGGCAGGGGGCTCCCGCCACTTTTCCATTGCCCGGCTTCTAGTAGAGAAAGGATATGATATTACGATTTTCGCTGCTGGGTTCAATTACCAGGAACGGAAAGAAACGAAATGCACGGGGCGGGAATTATTTAAAATTGAAATGATCGATGGTGTCCGGTTTGTCTGGATTAAAACCGCCGCGTACACCAAAAATAATTGGAAACGAATCGTTAATATGCTTTCCTATTCCTACCGGGTCTGTCATCTCTATAAAAAGTTGACGGAAAGCAACAAGTTACCGAAACCGGGTATCGTTATTGGTTCGGCAGTTCATCTCTTTGCGGTATTTTCAGGTTACCGTATTGCGAGGCATTTTCGTGTTCCGTTTATTATGGAAGTCCGGGACCTGTGGCCGATGACCATTGTTGAATTTAAGAAATCCTACCGCTTCCACCCGGGAGTCATGTTTTTCGGCTGGCTGGATCGATTTTTGGCTCGCCGTGCCGATCACCTGGTGAGCGTACTCCCCTATGCTTATGACTTTTACAAACGCTATGGCCTTACTGAGCAGCAGGTCACCTGGATACCCAATGGAGTAGATACCTCTGCATACCCTCAAATGGCCCAATTGCCCTCAACCGCAACACCGGAGAAACCGTTTACAGTGAGATATACGGGAACCTTCGGGAATGAAGCCTGCTTACACACGCTTCTGGGTGCAGCAAAAATAATCCAGGATAAAAATATAAGGGTTCAATTCGAAATCACAGGAAGTGGGGAGAAAAAAAGTGAACTACTGGAATTGTGCAAAACACTCTCGCTATCGAATATGACCTTCCATCCACCGGTAATCAAAGATGCAATACCCGGTTTGTTGACTTCTGCGGATGCGCTTTGGATTGGATCGAAAAATGTCAAAAACCTTTATAAATACGGATTTAGTTTCAATAAACTCTTCGAATACCTGGCTTCGGGAAAACCGGTTCTTTTCTCTATTGACTCGCGTTACAACCCGGTAGAAGAATCGAAAGCAGGTTTGACAATCCCGCCGGAAAACGGGGAAGCACTGGCAGACGCCATTATAAAACTAGTTGAAATGACACCGGAACAACGGATGGAGATGGGAAACAGAGGAATTGAACACGTCCGAAAATGCTATACATTTGAAATACTGGCTGGAAAGTTCGATGAGTTATTGAGCAATGTTGAAAATTGGGGCGAGAAGAAGACAGGAAATAAACAGAGAGAGATTTAAAGAGGGATGAAATGAGGAGTAAAAATTTAGTAATATATGGAGCAAGCGGTCACGCGAAAGTAATTGCAGATATTATAGAAAAAAGGGGTGACACACTTCTGGCGTTTGTGGATGATGACCGGGCATTGTGGACTGAACAACTGCTGGGTTACCGAATCTGGAAAGGAATGGATGAACTGATCGAACAATCAAAAAAGGGTTCCTTTTCGGTTATCATAGGAATCGGAATAAACCATACTCGCCGTATATTATCGGATCGACTGGAAAAAGCAGGGATAGCGTTTGGAACTGCGATTCATCCGTCAGCAGTAATAGGCCGGGATGTAATTATAGAAGAGGGTACTGTTATTATGGCGAATGCTGTAATCAATCCATGTACGAGTATCGGAAATCACTGTATAATCAATACTGGGGTTACGGTAGACCATGACAATGTAATCGGAGATTTTGTGCATCTTTCGCCCGGAGTTCATCTTGGAGGCACAGTACAAATCGGGGCGATGTCCTGGGTGGGGCTGGGTGCACGGGTTATCAACAACATTATTATCGGAAAAAATGTGATCGTTGGTGCGGGTTCAACGGTAATACGTAATGTTGGGGCCAATTGGATTGTAGTAGGGACACCGGCAACTTATCTTAAAGAAAATCCAAACGCCTTTTAGGAGACAAAAACAATGAATACACCTATTCCTTTATCGAATCCTGATATAACAGACCTGGAGCGCAATGCGGTCATGGAGGTACTTAATACTCCCAATCTGAGTTTAGGGCCAAAACTCCCGGAGTTTGAAGCTGGACTGGCTCAATTCACAGGTGTGCCTTATGCTGTAGCGATGTCGAGTGGTACAGCGGTACTTCACTGTATTATAAAAGCATTGGGAATCGGAAAAGGGGATTATGCGATTACCACACCTTTTTCCTTCATTTCCACCTCCAATTGTCTTTTAATGGAAGAAGCACAACCGATTTTCGTTGATATTGATACGCATACCTACAATCTAACACCGGAATCGGTAGAAAAGACCTATTTATCACTTCCATTAAGTATTAGGCGGCGTGTTCGTGCTGTAATTTACGTGGATGTATTCGGAGTACCGGCAGATGGACCGGGTTTCGAAGCATTGGGTAAGAAATACGGATTGCATATCATCGACGATTCGGCAGAAGCGCTGGGCTCTTCAATTGACGGAAGAAAATGCGGTTCTTTCGGCGATGCGGGGTTGTATGCATTTTATCCGAATAAACAGGTAACAACCGGTGAAGGGGGTGTATTAATTACCAAACACCATGAACTGGCAGTGCGAGCGAAAAGCCTGAGAAACCAGGGACGGGATGAAGGAGCAGGATGGCTCCAGCATGCACGGTTGGGTTACAATTACAGGTTAAGCGATATCAATTGCAGCCTGGGAATCGCTCAAATGAAGCGATTCGATGAACTTTTAAAAAAACGTCGTGGTGTAAAAGAACATTATGATTCTCTTTTCGAGGATTTCTTTACTAAAGGAATATTGATACCGCAACAGATTCCTCAAAATAGTTTCGTATCTCCCTTTGTCTATGTGCTTCGATTGGCGGATCATTTTCAACCTGGGGACAGGGAGGCATTACTGGATTATTTGCGAAAAAACAACATCGGGTGTTCGAATTATTTCACACCTATTCATTTACAGCCTCATTATACAGAACTTGATTCAAAGAAAGGAGATATGCCGGAAACGGAACGAATCTGCGAACGAACGATTGCTCTTCCATTTTTTAACAATCTGACAGGGGAACAAATCGAACGGGTAGTAGAAACGGTTAAACGTAGCCCGTTATTTTCAAAGTAATCCTTAAATAATGATTCATTTTTCAGAGTGTGTTTTTTAATTGGACCAAAATCTACCATCAAGCATTACCGGGCATTTAGCAGAATTCTCGCCATTCTAAACTTGATAGTAAATTTTAGTCAAATCAATGAATTGACAATTCTATATAATCTCATCAACCGAAAATCTTTCGGATCATCGAAAGCGCATGAAGAACCCGAGAGAAAATCCCCCGGTATTATATGAAATTTTCTCGAGTTTTATCTGTGCATCCCTGACAAAACTGATTTCCGAGTATTCCCCACCATAGAGATTGAGTTCATGAAATTGAGCCGTCCCGTTCCATTCCATGGCAGGGATGGAAACCGGAGCATACAGGTAGGAAAGAAAAACCCCACTTGTAAATACATCATTGGGGTTCAGTTCAGCAGAGAGCCCGATTTCGAAAGCAGGTTTTACCGATCGTCCGGAATAGGTAGGAGTAGGAGAAAAATTCATTTTATATTCAGGTTCCGTAAATTTTATGGATGAAAAAGACAACCCTGCCCCGGTTTCAAGTCGAAGGGCTTTTAAAAGACCGGTGGCATTTTTTAAACCGATATTTAATTGGAGCATGGCAATATTAGTGGATTGAATTCCTTTTATAATAGTAGAGGCATTATAATTCTTATCGCCATTACTGAGTCTAAAATTTCCAAAACCGGAGAAATCATTATCTCCTGCGGGGCAAAATTCAACCCCTACGGAAACCCATTCTCTAAGTGCATAATCGATTCGGATACGACCGAGCAATCCCTGGTTTTCTCCGAGGTTTGCATTGAAGTATTTGGGAATGACTAATTGTTCTTCGGGTAAAGTGGTGGTTGAAAGAATCAATTTATCATCTAAATCAAGGTCTTTTCCGATTTTAGTATAAGGTCGCCATAGAATACGAAAGCGTCCCAATAGACCTTTATTATATTCAATCTTGGGATCAGGGTTCACATTTGATTGTGAGATTACGCGTAAGTGATTAAGTAATGATTCGATTTCAGGTGATGTCATCCGGTTAATATCATAGCTTTTCGATTTCCCAGCCAGGGCGAAAGAGCTGAGCGCGCCGATCATTCCACCGGCAGGAACAGTGAGCAAGTAGGCGTTTTTATTTCCATCTTCACCTTTCTTATGAAAAAAACCGACTGTAAAACCAAAAAGAGCACCATTTAATGAACCACTGGAAATTTTTATCCGTTTAACCAGAATAAGACGGTTGATATCATCTATAATAATTTCCTTTTCTTTACCAGTATCCCGGTTCAGGAGGATCAGTTTTTTTCCCAATACATTTTCCAATTCACCCACCAGAGTCGCACCGTTTTTCAGGTGAATTTTAATTTTAGGCCCATTGGGGTTAAAGCCGTACATAGGAATTACAGCAGCGGTAATAAATCCCACACACATAACAAACATCACTATCCGTTTAATCATATCTTTTCTATAATCCAATCCTTTGAATTTCATAATTTACCTCGTTGGTTTAATAAAAGTTTTAAGGGGTGGAGGGGGCGTTTTTCAAAAAGCCCCCTCATTCACAAACAATTTCAATGAATTTGAAGAGAGAGCCCCAAAGAGAAACCATTTTTCGTAATATAAGCAGAAGGAAGATTCAGTTTCGTTTTTTGTTCATCTTTCGTTTCCAGGGCTTTTGCCAGAGCCTGGAGGTTTGCTTCTTTCATAGAGCCTGTCGACTTCGTACTATCTTTTTCCTTACCGTCTAACGTATTCTTGAGCAGAATCAGTAGGGCTTCGATTTCTGAGTCAGACATTGTGGTAAGATTGAAGTGTTTGGATTTTCTACTTGTAAACAGGGATGTAATAGCACCGGCTCCACCGCCCATCAAGCCGAAAAAGATTGTACCCAGTGGTTGATACTCTCTCGAAATCTCATCGGTACAAATGGCAGTACCGGCCAGGGCACCTACAGCCATACCGGCCAGGATACCCATACCGATCTTCGGTCTTTTAATCAGTACCAGTTTTTCAATATCCTTCATATCCGCAACAAAATTTTTCCCTGTATTCGGATCTGCGATGGTAAGAGTATTACCGGAGATGTCTTGCAATCGTCCGTTGAAAGTTACACCATCATTCATATGAACTTTCAGGCGTTGGCCGGTGATTTCTTGAGCAGTTACAGCATTTGTCCCGGCCACGAATATCATCATAATAAACAGGAAAGTGGAAAGAGTCTTTGTAAAATTGATTTCATTTGTTTTATTGTTTATTTTCATTTATGCCTCCTATGAAAATTGTATTACGGTATAATAGTATTGTAGGAAGGGGTTAGAATCAAATGAAAGATGATGAACCTGTCTTATTTCATGACGAATGGCAATTTTTCCCTGATTTCTTTTATTTGTAACTATTTTATTTCATAATTCAGGCACTTAAATTTACATGGGACAAAACCTTATCTTACCTTTGTAGATAGTGAACATTAGATCAAAATTCAATCTATTGAAATTTTGATTTTTTTATGATATATTTGCTTCATGGAATATGCATTAAAAGAACGAATAGGTAACCCTGAACTCTTTATCGGGCGAAAAAAAGAACTGGAATATTATCTTAACTGGATTAACGGAATTAAACAGGAGAAATCCAAAAGTACAGCAATCTTAGCCCGGCGAAAAATGGGAAAAACTGCCTTAATGGAACGTCTGTTCAATATTACTTATTATCGCAACGATGGTGTTATTCCATTTTATTATGAAATCAAAGAAATCGACATCTGGGTCAAGGATTTTTGCAAAGAATTCTTTATGACTTTCATTTTTCAATATATAGCCTTCAAATCCCGTAAAATAGAATATTTGAGATTAGAAACGCAGAGTAATTTTAATACAGTATTAAAAATTGCCCAAAGTGAGGGGTTGGATTATCTATGCGATATGATCGAAAATTTTGCACATGCTTTTGAAAACGAAGAAATTGGTATTCTCTGGAACATAGCAAGAGAAGCTCCTAAAACAATCGCTTCGAGGCAAAATGAGTTTATCGTTCAAATGATCGATGAATTTCAATTCCTCGGTTCCAAAATTTATATGGATAAAGAGCTTAAAAACCTTCATGTTAATATAGCAGGAGGTTATTTAAGTACCGCAGAAAGCAAAATTGCTCCTCTTCTTGTTTCAGGGAGCTGGGTTGACTGGTTAAGGAAATTTTTAATTGAATTACTGCCGGCACGTTTTAAATATAAACCCCTTCCCAATATGCCGGAAGATGAATCCATCGAGATGGTATACAAATACTCTCAATTCTTTGAAGTACCGGTAACGGATGAGACTGCTTATTTAATTTCTCAGATCGCAGAAGGAAGCCTGTTTTATATTAGTGCCATCATACGATCCGAATGTGAAGAAAAAGTCATGACTACGATTGAGGGATT
>JAKAGC010000096.1 GCA_021817755.1 Acidobacteriota bacterium
TACATCGTGGCAACGCAAGGGATACACTGTGGATTTCTGTATCCATTGGCTTGTTGGATCAAACCCCGAAAGTTCTTTCTATAAATTATGGAACGAATTGATCCCTATGAAAAAAATTCCATTCATCGATCACCATGAATATATACGCGTCGAAGATAAAGATGGAAATTATATCAGTGTCAGTACTGATCTCGATCAATTCGAATCCGCTATGCTGAATATCTCGCCCCAGGACAAAGAACCCATCCTCGAAATGACCCAGGCTGTCAGAAAATTAATGCAAATTGATCTACCCGTTGAAAAAACCAGGGAAGTAATGGGCGTAACAGATAAAATCAAATTCGGTGCGAAGATGATGCCCTTCATGCCCTTGTTGAAAAAATGGAGCACCATTACCGCTGCCGATTATGCCTCCAGGTTCAAACATCCCTTATTACAACGTACCATAAAATATCTTTTCGCTCCCGATATGGTTATGTTATTTATTCTCATGACATTGGGATGGTTTCATAAAAAATATGCCGGTTATCCCCTTATCGGTGGTTCCTTAAATTTCGCTCGCCTTATAGAACAACGTTATTTGCAGCTCGGTGGTCAGATTAGTTATAATTCCACTGTAAGCAAGATTATTGTTGAGAATGGCATTGCTACCGGTATTCAATTGGATAATCAACAAATTCATCAGGCAGATATCGTTATTTCTGCTGCCGATGGACATGCCACTATTTTTGATATGCTCCAAGGAAAGTATATCGATGATAAAATCACCAATTATTATGAAAATTATAAGATATTCCCTTCTCTACTACAAGTTTCCCTCGGTGTAAATAAATTATTTCCCGATCAACCCCATACTCTCTTTTTCCCCATCGACGAACCCCTTATTGTCGATCCTCAAATGACAAACAATGAATTATGTTACCAGCTCTATAATTATGATTCTACTCTTTCTCCACAAGGAAAAACCCTGATCACTGTGTTACTTCCCACTTATAATTACTCCTATTGGATGCAGCTTCGTCAGGAAAACCCCCAACAGTATCAGCAGGAAAAAGAACGTATTGCAAATACAATCATTGATATTCTCGATAAAAAGATTGGCAATGTTAAGGATAATCTTGAAATGGTGGACGTTTCATCTCCTGCCACGTTAATCAGATACACCGGTAACTGGAAAGGCAGTTTCGAAGGATGGCAATTAACTCCCGAAGTCGGATTAGATCATATGGATAAGACCTTACCCAATTTGAAGAATTTTTATATGATTGGGCAATGGGTTCATCCCGGTGGAGGTCTCCCCACTTGTGTTATGTCCGGCAGAGGCGTAACACAGATGATTTGTAAACAGGATAAGAAAGAGTTTAAAACCCAATCTTTTTAGAAAAAATATTGCTATTTTGATTTACGGACTTTATGGAAAAGTCTTGAAAAAATAGGCCTGTCATTTAATGGATAAATCCCTTCCCTTGCCGATTTAATTGTTTCTATCGAATAAAAGGCATTCGGAGCAAATGTCGATACCGCCTTTAATACCTCTTCCAGATTTTTACGTTTAATAATCGTAAATAGAATTTTTACTCTTTCCCTGCTCCCTTCTCCTTCTACTAATGTATAACCGTATTCATTTTTTTTCAGAAACTCGATTAATCCGTTTTGTTCATGCCGTAACACCACGCGTAACAGCACCATTCCAATAGAAAGCTTTTCTTCCAGCCACAATCCGATAAAATTTCCTGTTGCAAAACCCAAACCATAAGCAAGAACGCAGGCTACATTTCTAAGGTTTACTAGAACTTCTCGGATTGCTATCAGCCAGATTGTTACTTCGAAAAAACCGACAATGGGAGCCAACCACCGGTAACCCCGAGAAATAAAAATAAAACGCATTGTTCCCAGGGTTACATCGGCGATACGTGCTCCCAATATCAACAGCGGTACAACGATCCATGAGTAAGCATCAAAGCTCATTTTATTGTCTCACTGCTTCTCCGGTTTCTTTTCAAATCATAGATATTTTTATGGAGATTATTTTATATATATCCCCATAGTTATTTTTTCACTTTCGTTTTCCACGCTACCCGAACCATATAAAGTGTTATGAGAATCAGGGTAACCATTAAACCCCGTGCACCCCATAAATAAGGATGGTTGGCAGCAGCAACATCTTTCATAAGCAGTTTTGGCACTGCTTCCTGGTAGGTCCAAACACCAAGCATTACCAGTAAATATACCGGTGTGATATACTTAATTACAAACCTAAAAAATTGAGGAACTTGCAAATCCGCTCCTTTATGCATCTCGTGCCAGCCCTTTTTCAGACCAAACACCCAGGAGAATAGAACGATTTCTATCGCTGCAAAGACTACAATTCCAAAAGTGCCTGCCCAGTAATCCAATTCATCCAGGAATCCGAATTTAAAGAATATGACAACAGCTATTGTTGAAATTGCGATAATTGCAAAAACCAAATTAACCGCTTTCGAGCGTTTCCATTTAAATTCATCTTCAAGGAAAGCGATAGCTGGAGATGTCATTGCTACCGATGAAGTTATACCTGCAATAAATAATAATAAGAACCACAGCGAACCGAATAACTGACCAAATGGAATTTTCTGGAATATTACCGGAAGCGATACAAAACCCAGGTTAAATGCCCCTTCTTTTGCGATTGCTTGCGTTCCCGGTATACCAAAAAAAGCAACTGCAAGCGGAATCGCGATCGTTCCACCAAGTACTACCTCTGCAAATTCATTTGTTGCTGAGGTCGTTATTCCATTAAGAGTGATGTCGTTTTTTTCTCTCAAATAGGAAGCATATGTACAAATTATTCCCTGGCCAAGGCTTAGCGTGAAGAATATCTGACCCGCTGCTACCAGCCAGACTTCAGCATGCGTTAAGCGGCTAAAATCCGGGTTCCATATATATGCAAGTCCCTTCCAGACATTCTGATCCGGAATCCCCGGATCTGGTGTTCCAAGTGTTAGAACACGTATAACCAACACAATAGCAAATACAAAAAGAATAGGCATACCGAATTTCGCAAGCACTTCAATTCCTTTTGAAATGCCTCTACTCAGGAAAAAATAATTTACCAATAACGTTATCCCAAGGAAAATAATAATTGGAAGAACTGAAGTAAAAAATTGGTTCACTTCTGCTCCCTGGAAACCTCTTAAAAATTGGTTCATCGCTTCCTGGTTCGTATTTCCGAAGTATTTTCCCGTTGCTGAAAACCATGCAAAACCAAGTGTCCAGGATTCAATGAAATTATAATAAACAACGATAATAAAAGGCAATGCAATTCCAAGAGCCCCAAGGTATTTCGCCTTTGGATTTTTCCACAACAATGAAAACATACCCGGAGTTGTACCATGGTGGTGTGCTCCACCGTAACGTCCTACAGTCCATTCAACCCACATTAAGGGAATCCCCAGGAAAATCAACGCGCAAAAGTAAGGAATCATAAATGCTCCTCCACCATTTGCCGCTGCTTTTACAGGAAATCTCAAGAAATTCCCAAGGCCGATTGCATTACCTGCCATTGCCAGGATCAAACCGATACGGGAGCCCCATTGCGCGCGACCCCCTTCCGCCGGTTCAACCAATACTTTCTGCGTTTTCGAAAGTAATACTCTTCTAAATAGATATACGCTTAATCCAATGATCGAACTCCATCCTACAATAATGAATATCCAACCCCATAGCGTCATGATTTAATCCTCCTCTGTATTTCTGTATTCTTTATAGATGTCGAATCAATGAAACAATTTATAGTTAACATGTCAACCATACTCCTCTCTAAAATTACTAAAAGAAAAAGTATTCCTATCAATAGTCTCCTGAAAAATTTCATGATAGAATGCTTTTATTAATTTTAATAAAGGGAAAAATATATTTGCGAAGATAAATTGATTCCAACCCAATTGCATTGGAGTGTGAGGTGAGTTTTGCCCCATTATTACCTCCATAATACTAACTCTTTTGGTTATATAGCAGGTTTATTTCACCAATAGAGTAGTAAACCTGTATTATGGAAGGCGGCCCGACCGTCCTGTCTCTTGTTTAACCTGCGTAATAACGCATCTCTGCGTTAACGCACCCAATCCTTTATTCAAACAGAGAAAATGTCTTGAAAACCATTATTTAAGAACGTTTCCGAAAATGGAATTCCGTAAAATCATATTCTAACACACCAGTTCCTAATTTTCAACCTTTTTTTGTTATTTTGCTTGTTGATTCCAGTGTCTTTGGCTCTGAAACATTTTATAACCATAATAAACATCATTTTAATTTTTTATAACAAGTCATACCACTTTTTTAAATTCCAATATTTTAGATACTATTATAATTCTTCTCCCAATAGAAATTATAAAGCACTTTCAAATAGAAAGTTCTTACTTTTTTAATTCAATTCCATTTAAATTTATATACCGTTTCCTCTGTATATACTTCTCCCGGTAATAGTATTACCCCAGGGAATTCAGGTTTATTAGGTGAATCCGGGAAATGTTGAGTTTCCAGGCAGAAACCATAATGTTTATTATAGAAATTTCCTTTTTTTCCTTTTAATGTCCCATCCAGGAAGTTTCCCGTATAAAATTGTAAACCCGGTTCTGTCGTGTATACTTCCATTATAATCCCTGATTTATCCCCCTCTGCAATTGCTCCCAGAGAAAGTTCTTCTCTTGTTTTATTCAGGACGTAATTATGGTCATATCCTCCTGCTTCTTTTATACGTCTTCCTATCTTTTCTCTCTTGCGAAAGTCTAACGCAGTTCCCTCTATTTTTTTTATTTCACCCGTTGGAATCAAGTTTTCATCCACTACTGTATAGTAGTCCCCATTTATAGTAAGAAAATGCCCCAGGATATCGGCTTCCCCTTCTCCATTCAGATTAAAATAGCTGTGATTTGTTAAGTTAACAACCGTTGGTTTATCTGTTTCTCCCTTATAAGAAATTCTTAATTCGTTATTATTCGTCAGCGTATAAGTTACATAAACCTGGAGATTTCCCGGGTATCCCTCTTCTCCGTCTTTACTAAGGTATTTTAAGATGATTTGTGCTTCATTTTTTTTTATAATGGTTTCTGATTCCCATATAACTTTATCGAACCCCTTAATTCCTCCGTGAAGATGGTTTTTTCCGTTATTTCTTTTTAGTTCATATTTCTTACCTTCCAGGCAGAATGTTCCATTCCCAATGCGGTTTGCATATCTCCCGATAATCGCTCCGAAATAAGGATGTTTCCCAAAATAATTATCATAATTATCAAAACCCAATACAATATCGATTATCTCATTATTTTTCGGAATTTTGATCGATGTAATGATCCCCCCCAATTCCAGGATTGAAATTGTCAGGTTATGATCATTCTTTATTATATATTCTCCAATTTCCTCGTTCATATTTCCCTTAAATAAGTTTTTTATGATATTCATCTGAATTATAACTCCTGTATTGGTTTTTATCAGATCATGCAGAGCAGCCAGTTATTCATTAATTATATATCAAAAATCATTAAAATTACCATCTCTTTTTTTTCAATCTCATTATATAATATTAATATTTGTCTTATTTTAAAAAGCTGAAATCACCCTCGTATTTTATTAATACCTTGTTATCTTCTTCATCTGTTTCAATTGTGTATATGAAGCTATTATCTATATTAAGCGGGGTTACCATAACATCTTTTACTGTTTTAAATTGTGGAAGAGGTAAATAAAAACGTTTTAAATATTTTCCATCTTTAAAAAAAACATCCACTATAACTCCTTTTCCTTTTTCAACTTTTGCAGTCAATACAAATAAATAGTCATCATAAACCATCAATTTAAGTATGTCGTTATAATACTCAGGGGCAGGAATAGAAATATCTTTTCTCCCTTTTTCTTCTTTAACCCCTTCGTCTTCATAAGGAATGCGTTCAAATTTTCTTGAAAAATCCTCAGTTTTTTTTATTTTTTTTAGATCAACTTTGTGAATCTTGTATTCTCCCGAATCAGAAATAAATAAATTATTTCCTTTATCTGAACTATAAACAATTGGAACAAGCGATGTCATCATTACTTGCACATTTTCCCCAAATGCCTTTTTCATCAGGAACCATTCTTCATTGAAGAAGATATTGGAATCAACTAATTTCCCCTCTTGTGAAATGTATCCCAATTTAAATTCGGCCTTACTTTTTCCTAATTCTTGTTTGCTTAAGTCCCTAAGCGTTGAACCCACAAACCATATTCTATCTTCGCTAAATTTGACTACTTTTAGAAACCCAATATTTTTTTCAAGTCTATATTCCTTAAGAAGTTTCCCAGTTAAATCTGTTTCAATTACTTTTTGGGTAGGACCCGTCAAAAGAATAATTTTATCCCCTAAAAAATCATAATTATAGATAAAAGCATATTCTGATGGGCCCGCTCCTTTTTTCTGTTGATTATTTAAGAATTTCCCAGCCCTGTCAAATCGAAGAAATTGATTTTCATCGATTAAGAAAATACTTCCATCAGGTGCGATTTTAATATTAGCCGGGCGTTTGAAATAGAATCCCTTATCTCCTCCTTCATCGCTAATTTCAAGTACTTTTTTGATCTGAATAACAGGTATTGGAGTATTGGCAATAATAGGCGATGATATACATATTATAAACAAAGTCAAAAATAAAAAGATTAATATCTTCATCTGATCTCCTTTTTAAGAAATAATATTACTTTATTATATAAAGTATTTCAAGTGTGTTTTATTTCAGAGACCTTAATCAGATTCCATCTTAAAAAACTTCCAATAAAACAGCAGCATCTGCAAATGTAGTTTTGATTAGCAGCAATTCAAAATCATTCATCCCCATAAAAAACGAAAATCGAAGGAAGCTGAGTGAATAGTATTCAACTAATTAAAAAGCGATAAATATTATCTCCGTCATATAACTGTGACTATTGCGTCACAATCTTTGAACGCCAAATTTGTGCGGTATAAATGTGCTTCTTGTCTTATCGTCACAAAATTATGACGATCTAATGTTGGCCGGTTTTTCCTATGAAGTTTAAATAGCCTTTAATGATAATACTTTTCGGTTTCGATTGATAATGGAAACGATATTGCATGTTGTACTTTTGGAGGATACCACATGGCGAATTACAGGGCCATAAAGGCCGTTTGTGAAGGAGTTTTAGCACTTCTAAAAACTAATTACCAACCTGCTTATTTTAACAATACTCCTCTCCAGTTTGAAGTTTATCTTTCCGGTCAATTTGCCAAACCCATGGAAAATGGAGTATCTTTATTTCTTTATCGTGTTTACCCCAACGGTTCTCAACGAACACCCGCAGGTCGTATCGGCCCCGGAGGTGAACGCTATAAAACCCAACTCCCTTTGGATTTACATTTTCTTTTAACCGCATGGGGTAAAGAAGCCTCGCTTCAACATTCCATTACTGGATGGATGATGCGTGTACTCGAAGATGAACCCCTCTTAACTCCCTCGTTACTAAATGCAATTGATCCGGATGTATTTTCTGCTGATGAATCCATAGAAGTTGTACTTACAGAGTTAAATAACGAGGATCTCGTCGGTATTTGGAGAGATCTGATCGAATATAAGTTTCAGTTATCCATACCTTATGTCGCACGGAATGTGCGAATTGAATCTACCAAACTCCTGTGTACAGGAACTCCGATTCAGCAACGTGGCTACGAATCCGGTTCCATGGATGGAGGCCAATAAACTATGGCCGAGATGTTTTTATTCAGTGAGTATCGAACACTTTTTACTCCTCTCGGTATTCGTTTCTGGGATTCCGTATTGGATACACAGGTTTCCGATAATCTCGAAGTAACAGCAGTCCCTTTAATCGGGGATAGTTTACCAACCCGTGCATTTCGTACTCCCTCCGGAGTCTATGCATTTCAAGGATTACCCCAACTTTCCGATGTCGAATCTTTTAATTCCGATGGAATTCCTCCCGTACATGAGAGTGAGAAAATAACCTATATTATCCAGGTAAATGATTTACTAAACCGGTTTCTTCCCGTTGTTTTTTCCGTTCGATTACCCCTCTCCTATAACGGAGTATATTTAAGTCAGTTTTCTCCCCTTCAGGCAAGTACACCATCCATTAGCCCCGCTTCCGGTTTTTATTTATTTTCTTCTCCTATGCGCTCTATTCCTCCTGGGATGGCTGTAGTTCGTGCAACCATCGTCGATCAGAACTCCGGTCAACCCGCTTCGTTTGCTTTGATGGAAGTACAGATAGCCGATACGCCGTTTACTGCCTATGGTGTCACTCAAAAAAACGGTTCCATTGCCGTGATATTTCCTTATCCCTCTGTAAATTTCCCCGTTTCTACTTCTCCCCAAACGTATTCCGGAGTAATGTTGGAGCAACAACAATGGGAATTAAAAATCCGCGTAAAGTACCAACCATCGGTACTCAATTATCCGAAAAAGAGTACAATACCCGATTTTAAAAGTATAATCGATCAATCTTTCGGAACACTTTGTACCCAATGGTCGGAGATTCCCGCAGAACGAATATATGAAACCCAGTCGTCAGATGTATTAAACTATGGATGTGAATGCATAGTGAAAACTCAAAACGCTGGTAAAAGTGAACTTCGAATCACTGCCGAGACCACTCCTTGATATCTTAAAAGGAATTTTATAAAGGGTGGCCCCGTTGATATAAGTATAATGATGATTTTAATAATGAATTTGAATGAAGGAGGTTTTAGATGCCAGAATATTTAGCCCCAGGCGTATATATTGAAGAAACAAGTTACCGGTCCAAATCCATTGAGGGTGTGAGCACCAGTACCGCCGGTTTTGTCGGCCCTTCGCGTTTTGGTCCCACTGCGGGGAAACCTGAACTGCTCACCAGTTTTGCCGATTTTGAACGGATTTATGGCGGTCTCGATCAATTGGAATATTCAGGACAAAAAGTGCATAACTACCTTGCCCATGGTGTAAGGGCCTTTTTCGAAGAAGGCGGGAAACGGTTGTATGTATCCAGGGTCGATAATGGCGGAGTCGCTGCTACTCGATCCATTTCCAGCGAAGAAAGCCCACCCCAACATGAAATTGCCCTAAGCGCACGGTATCCCGGTGCTGCGGGAAATGTTACCGTTACGTTCACGTTTAAGCTAGGTCAAAACATACTCACCACAGTCGATGGTGTTTCTGTCATTCGTGGAGCATCCAACCTGGATGTCGTGTGGGCAGTGGATTCCTCCAGCCCGGTTACTTCCCCTCCCGGCGCAGGCCAACTCTATTGGCTCGAACAGTACTTTATCGAATCGGATAACCGCTGGACCTTTAAACTCCGCAGCTTGGACCCCGATGTGACAGAAGACAGTGCAATGCTCGTCTCTGATTTACCCGAAGGAACACAAGTCAAAGTGCTCACTGTGAATGTTACCTTCGGTGCATTGGGACGTTTTTCTCATGATCTCGGATGGGAAAATCTTACCTTTCATCCCGGACACAAGAATGCATTGACCCGTATTTTTGCAGAAGTAC
>JAKAGC010000097.1 GCA_021817755.1 Acidobacteriota bacterium
ATTAAAGAATCTTGATTCTGTTCAGGATGCAGTAGTTATGGTACGTAGCGCATCGGGAGGGGATAAGAATCTTTGGGCTTATGTGGTCGGAAAAAAGAGTAATAATGGAAAACCTTCGTTTGAACTTGAAACATTGAAACGGGAATTGATGAAGGTATTACCTTTGTATATGATTCCTGCATTTTTTGTCCCTATTGAAAGTGTACCCCTTACAACTTCAGGGAAGATCGATAAACCTGCATTGGAAAAAATGAGTTCCCAATGGATAAAGAGTGCTGTTTATGCAGAACCCATCCGTCAGGTTGAGAAGACTATTGCAGATGCTTGGAAAGAAATCCTCGAACTCGAACAAATAGGAATCGATGATAGTTTCTTCGATGTTGGGGGAAATTCAATGAAGGTTTTGTTATTGAGTAAAAAAATGAGTCATGTTTTGGAAAAAGAGATAACAGCTGTAAATATATTTACATATCCTACAATTCGTACTCTTGCAGATTATCTAGAGCAAGGGCAAAAAAAAGAGGAAGTTATTATAAAAGAGGTAGATAGGGGAGATTTGAGTAATCGAATGAAAAAAATGCGGACGAATCGCCCTTCTTAGAAAAAACTCATTATTACAGAGGAAATAAAAAAAGGGCCCTCTTTCTTAATTCATGATTTGAAAAGAAAAACGAGCCCTTTATATCTTGGGTTAGATTATATTTTGGTTACTTTGGTGGCGTGTTCGCCTTTCTGACTCTGTTGAATTTCAAATTCGACAGCCTGCCCTTCATCTAATGTCCTGAATCCACTTGCCTGGATTTCACTGTGATGTACGAAAATATCCTTTCCGTTTTCCATTTCGATGAATCCGTATCCTTTCTGTGAATTGAACCATTTGACTTTTCCTTTGGCCATGGTTTTTACCTCCAATAATTAATTAAGAGTAAATATGAGGTAGGTACTTATTAAAACAAGGAAGTTGGACTTAACTTGACTAAAAAGCTGGCCACCTATACTTCCTTAAGAGGGGAATTATATATTATTTTTCCCATAATGTAAAGTAATTTGTTATAAATTTCGATTTCTTTTGAAAATATATAATGGTGGAAAAGGTAGTTATTGTTCTTCGCCGCAGTATAGACATTTGTTCATTTTACTCGGCATCTCTTTCCGGCAGTTCCAACAAATATGATCAGTTCTAACTGAACGAGCTTCTAATCTTTTTTTTATTTCATTCATTTCTACTGTATTGTCTTTCTTTTTTTCACCCATCATATCCAGATCATCTATCATTTCCTTTACATAACGATAACGGTTAGTGATATCAGGTTCAAGGGCACGGTTTATTATACTATTCAATTCCTGTGTAACCGAAGGAACTTTTTTGATCAAGGGGAGGTAACTTCTGGCTTTGGCTTTTTTATAGATTTCCATCGGATTTGCCATAACGATTGGGGGTAACCCTGAAACCATTTCATAAAAAAGACATCCGGCAGAGTATATATCCGAAGCAAATACAGCACGGCCCTCGAATTGTTCAGGTGCCATATAAGGTGGTGAACCGATCCGAGTGGTGGCATAGGGACGTTCTGTTAAAAAAGTCGATGTCCCGAAATCCGTAATTTTGATATTATCTTCTTCATTGATTAATATATTGGAAGGTCTGATGTCCCGGTGGATTACTTTCTGATTGTGGGCGAAATCCAGCGCTGAGAGTAATTGTCTTAAATATTTCAATGCAATTTTGATTTCCAGTTTATCCTTTTTATCCAGGATTTTTTCAAGGTCTGTCCCCTGGATGTATTCCATTACCATTAAAACATTCCCTTCGATGATATCTACAGTAAGCAGTTTAACAATATTCGGGTGATCTAATAATTTGGTCTGAACCACGCATTCCTGTACTGCTTTATCTGTATTGGTCCCTATTCGGTGAGGAACTTTGATGGCACGTTCGGTTTTTAATATTGTATCTTCAGCCAGGTAAACAGTACCGAAACCACCGCTTCCTAGTTTTTGCAATATCTTGTACTTACCGATGATGCCTTTTATATCCATCATGATTTTAAGCCGCCCTGTCTGAACCGGAAATGGGATCAGATACTCTCATTTTAAAAATGGCAGCAATTGAAAATGCCGCGGTTTCTGTTTTTAAAATGCAATCGTTAATTTTAAAAGGTGAGAATCCTTGCTTGATTAACCGGGCCCGCTCTTCTTCCATGATCCCACCTGGGGGACCGATAACAGCCAGTGCCGGCTTTGGGAAAGAGGGAAACTGTTCATGTTCTTTTCCTTCGATATCCAATAGTACCCGTGAGGTGATGTTTAATTCATCTAATAAATCCGGTAATTCTTCGATAGTCACAGGTGCAAAAACACGAGTTACCCAGAGGCGTTTGTTGACTTTCAATGCCTGAAAAGCGATACGTTGCCATTTACTCAATCTGGAAGAGTGATAGGTATCATCCGTACGTCGAAAGATCAATGGCCGGATTTCATCTACTCCTTGTTCTGCTAATTTTTCGATCATCAGGTTCATCGATTGTTGTTTCAATAGAGAGGGAGCGATAATAATTTGAGGTGATGAAGAGGGGATGCGTTCTATTTCTTTGATATCTGCCAGTGCTTCCGAATTTTTAATGGAACGAATTTCACCAATGCAAAGTGTACCCTGGCCATCGATGATTTCAATTATATCACCCGGTTTGGCGCGATTGACATTTCGCAGGTGGTGCAATTCATCACCTGTAATGCGTGCGGTATTCTCCGTAATAGGATGATCTGTAATAAAACGCCTCGTATTCATTATTTTAAAAAAACCGGCTGCTTTCTTTGACCGGTTCTTTATGTTTTTCCTGCTCGATTTCTCGAAGTTGACGGAACAGCTCTTTTTCTTTCTTTGAAAGGTTGGTCGGGGTAATAACGTTCAGTATGACAATGAAATCGCCCTTTCCCCACCCATTGAGATTTTTGAATCCTTTTCCTTTGATCCGGAGGATCTTCCTGTTCTGGGATTCAGGATGGATTTTAATTTTTTCATGTCCCCAGAAAGTGTCTATTTTTATTTCGTCGCCAAGGGCAGCCTGGGCGAATGTGATATCCAGTTCATAGATCAAGTCGCTGCTGTCGCGTTTGTATTTATTATCTTCTTCTATATTAATAATTGCATACAGGTCACCTGACCGTCCACCTTTAACACCGCCTTCACCTTCACCAGTGATACGGAGGCGATTTCCTTTATCCACACCAGCCGGGATATTGACTTTGATATGACGTGTTTCAGGTACGCGACCTTTTCCGTGGCATGTTTCGCAAGGATGGCGAATGACTTTTCCAGCGCCACTACACACCGGGCAAGTTTGGGCGATAGAAAAGAAACCATGGGTAACACGAGTTTGTCCGGTTCCACCGCATTGACGGCAAGGTTCTGCCGGGCGCCCCGGTTCGCTTCCACTTCCATCGCAAATATCGCAATTCTTTTCCCGCTTAACTTCCAATTCTTTTTCAATACCGTTATAGGCTTCTTCCAAAGTGATATTAACTTCGATACCGATATCTCTTCCACGTCTTGAACCACGAGACTGGCCACCGCCGCCTCCAAAACCGAAAAAACTACCCAGTATATCTTCAAAACCGGAGAAAACCGAGTCGGAGAAATTGGAAAAATCACCAAACCCGCGGCTTGAATTTCTTAATCCGTCAATGCCATAACGATCATAAATACGACGTTTTTCTTCGTCTCCCAGTACGGAATATGCTTCCGATGCTTCCTTAAAATTATTTTCCGCTTCCGCGTCTCCCGGGTTTCTATCCGGGTGATATTTTAAAGCCAATTGGCGATATGCTTTCTTTATATCAGTAGTAGTCGAATCTCGTTGAACTCCCAAAACTTCGTAATAATCTCTCTGGGCCATCTATTTACTCCTCGAATTCAGATATTAGGATTTGATTTATTTTTTCCCGCTGTATTTGGACTCTCAACAACAATGATTCCAGTGTATTTAATACTTCTTCTTCCAACGCCTGTTCACAGCGTACGATTAAATTCTTCAAATCATTCTTCTCCGATTTGGAAATTTTTTCACTTTGCCGTTCAAGGAAAAATTTGAGAGTTTCCACATCTTCTTTCATTTTTATTTTGGCGGAATTCAATTTTATTTGTATTTTATCATCTTCTTCATATTTTCTTGCTTCATCGATTCGCTGCTGGATTTCTTCCGGTGCAAGTCCGCTGGCAGGCTGGATTTTCATACTTTGCACCAAACCTGTTTTCGCTTCTTTAGCCGATACCCTGACGATTCCATTGGCGTCTATTTCAAAGGTAACATCGATTTGAGGGATACCTTTCGGTGCCATCGGGATACCTACCAGGTTGAAATACCCAAGCGATTTATTATGGGAAGCCAATTCGCGTTCTCCTTGTAATACGTGGATGGTAACGGTTTGTTGGTTATCCGAAATCGTAGTGAATCGCATGGTTTTTTTGATAGGAATGGTCGAGTTGGATTCGATGATTTTGGTAAACCTGTCACCCTTGGTTTCAACTCCAAGTGAAAGGGAGGTAACGTCCAGGAGAAGGATATCTTTAATTTTTCCTTTGATAACTTCTGCCTGGAATGCAGCTCCTTGTGCTACCACTTCTTCCGGGTTCAAATCGATGTAAGGGTCTTTCTCAAAGAATTTGGAAAGTTTTTTAAAGATTATCGGCATTCGGCTCTGACCACCCACCAGGATGATTTTTTCGATATCCGAAGGTGTGATGTTAATTTCATCCATGGATTTTTGGATCAGGGTCATGGTTCGATCGATTAGGTTCATCGTGTCATGTTCCAGTTGGGTACGTGTCAGTTTTTTCTGGAAATGATAGTTGGTTCCATCCGGTAATCGATATAAGTAGGGGATATTGATAAGTGTTTCCTGGTTAAAGGAGAGTTCGATTTTTGCTTTTTCTGCGACCTGGATAATTCGTTGGACGGTACTTTTTTCTCCGAAAACATCCATCTTGGTATCGGTTTTAATTTCGGATAGCATCCACTCGATTATTTTTTCATCGAAATCATTACCACCCAGAAAAGTATCTCCTGTAGTAGAGACCACTTTATAGATATCTTCTTTTACTTCTACGATAGAGATATCAAACGTGCCTCCTCCCAGGTCATAAACAGCATAGAGGCCATCTTTGTTTATTTTCTTCTTATAGGCGATAAGAGCTGCTGTCGGTTCGTTGATGATACGAGTGACTTTTAATCCTGCAATTTCACCTGCCACCTTTGTTGCCTGGCGCTGTGCATCATTAAAAAATGCAGGGACCGTAATAACTGTATCGCCAACTTCTTCTCCAAGGTAATCTTCAGCGATTTGTTTTAAGTAACCCAGCAGCATGGCAGAAATTTCTTCTGGGGAAAAGGTTTTGTCTCCCAGTTTTACTTTCGTATCGCCGTTTTCTGCACGTGCGATCGCATAGCTGACCCGTTGCTGGATGGCTTTTATTTCTGGGGTATCATATTTTCTCCCGATTAATCGTTTAACACCCCAGATTGTATTTTCATTATTCGTAATAAATTGCCGTTTTGCAATATTACCGAATATCCGCTTTTGTTCACGGGTGAAGGCAACCATTGACGGAATGACCCTGGAACCTTCCGGGTTGGGTATAATAACCGCTTCAGACCCTTCCAGGTAACTGATACACGAGTTGGTAGTTCCAAGATCGATTCCGATATTACGTGCCATATTCGTTACTCGTTATTTGTAGGATTATTATTATCTGTTTCTGCTGATTTCTGTGGAGCTGGGATCGAAACTTTGCACACTGTCGGTTTCAATAGTTTTCCGTTGTACATAAAACCCTTTTGGTATACTTCTACTACCATCGGTTCGGTAATATTCGGGCTTTCATCTTTGGATAGAGCCTGGTGAAGGTTGGGATCAAAGGGTTTATTCAAGGCTTCGATCTCGATGACGTTGTATTTTTTCAAGATATCGGAAAACTGTTTATATATCATTTCCACACCGGAAATAATTGATTTTTCATCATCGGAAACCAGGAGAGTGAGGAGTGATTCTTTCTTTTCAGAGGGAGTTTTGGCTTTTAAAGCTCTTTCCAGGTTATCATAAACCTGGAGTAAATCGAGGAGGAATTCACTCAATACGTATTTTTGGTAGTCTTCTTTCTCTTTTTTTACACGTTTCCTGAAATTATCGATTTCCGCCAGCGTTCTCAGATATTTATCTTTTAATTCATCACGTTCAGCGATTGTGGCTTCCAGCGATTTTGTTGTTTCATCCAATTCGTCCTGGAGTTTTTTTAAAGCATGTTTCTTTTTTCCGTGGATTTTGTGTGGGTCAGCCGAATTTTTTTGTTCAGGATCATCAATATCATCATCGTGTTTTTCTGTTGCAAAGCTGATATCTACCATGTCTTCCTGTTCTGTCATTTTTTTACCTCCAATTTACCACATGATAAAACGAATTTTAATATAAACATGCCAAAAAGTCAAGATTATGGGTAATTTTGAATTACTTCCCCCACTTTTACAATTATTTTTGGTTTTTAGTCGGCGCTCCCTTGTTTAGTTAATGTTCGAACTTTAATAACAATCATAGTGAAGTCGTCATGTTGAGGCGTTTTTCCTGAAAATTCGGAAACTCCGGTTATGACTTTTTCCATCAGGTGCTGAGGAGATAGGTGGCCATACGTTTTTATTATTTCATTCAGACGTTCTTCACCGAAGCACTCGTTTTTGGAGTTCATTGCTTCGGAGACACCGTCCGTGTAGAATACAAGAGTATCGTTTTCTTCGATGGGTATTGTGATTTCTTCGATAAGTTTCCGGTAGCGTTCACCTTTGTCGAGTCCCAGGGCAATACCTTTCGGGTTGATTATGACTATTTCCCCTGAATTTGCTTTTCTAACTATAAGAGGATTATGTCCGGCTCTAGCCAGTGTTAGAGTGTGGTTTTCCAGGTCGAACGTACCATAAATGATCGTAATGAAAACATCCCGGGGAACATTTTCCCAGAATATTTCATTTGCTTCTGCCAGGAGTGTTGCCGGTTCTATGGTAATTCTTGAAAGGGTTTTAATAATGCCTTTTACCATTGTCATATAGAAGGCAGCGGAAACGCCTTTCCCTGAAACATCGCCGATAAGTACACTCAAATAGCGGTCATCCAGTTCGATAAAATCATAATAATCGCCCCCTACTTCCATTGCCGGTTGGCAAATGCTGACTATTTCAAGGTGGGGGAGTTGGGGAATCCGGCGGGGAAGGAATTTTACCTGTACGCTTCGTGCGATTTCCAGTTCTTTCAGGAATCGTTCTTTTTCTGCAATGCGGTTAACATATTCCGGGACATAAGCTTCATAGTCTGTTACGGAACGTTTCCTGTAAATAAGATAAAGTCCTGCTCCCAGGAAGAAAACCGTAAAGATCATCAGGATTGTAGCCTGTATACTGAATAGAAATTCAGGAATAAGGAAAATGAGCATCAGATCGAATAATATATTGATCCAGAGCAAAGAAAGAAGCATGGCAAAGGTGTCCCAATGGCGAACACACCATGCCCATAGTACTGCAATCGGAAACATTAGTATAAAACCGAGGTAATCGGGGTGAAAAATCATTGAATCCAGTTTTCCAAGGTTAAATGTAATCGCAAGAAGCAGCACAAACAGGAATTTATTAGAATTTGTTTTGTTTTTTAAATAACTGGCCCAGAAAAAGAAAAGGGTAATTCCGGTAAAAAGAGTTCCTACTAAATTTTGGGTCAATAAATGGATTACTTTGGGAAGGATACTGATTGGGTCCAGCATATCTTCTTTGATTATAACAAATCCGATATTTAATGTTGAATTGATATAGATCATAATTCCCAGTAAACCGATGGAGAATCCGGCAAGGAAAATCGATCGAAGGATAGCAGTACCAGTTTCGCGAACCATAAATTTCCCTTGAAGGTGAAGGTCAAATAATCCGATTTTTTCCGACCAGGCTTCCCGTGTACAAGATTCTGCTGTTGAGAAAAGAACCAGCATTCCCAGAAAAGTAAAAAAACCAAGAACACCGGCTTGAATAAGAGAATCGGTCTGGAAAAACTGGTTTTCGGAAAGAAGCATGATCGCTATCATTATGGCTGTTGCTATCCCGATCCATACAGCGCGTTTGTATTCCAACTCATCGTTCTTAATTTTCCTGATAAAGCGAATAATTAGTATTAAAGAGATTAATCCCCATGTAATAAGACTGAATATTCCTCCCACTAAGGTATCTTTATCACTACCTCTCGGACTGACGATCGTAGGATCAACTACGGTCTCCGCCTGGTAAGAGGTAATCCGGTCTCCTACAACCTGGAATGCGTATGTATTGGTAAGGTAGGGGTAGCGGTTGGATTTCTCTTTGTATTTGAATTGGTAAGTGATAGTGGCTCCCGTACGATTAACATCTTTTTGAGAGATAATCAAGGAGCGGGTTTTAACGTGCATGGATTCCAGGAAATACTGGGTTTCCATCAAGGCATCGTCTTCGGATAGGGAAGAATTATTAGTGAGATTCTGATCCTCTTTGGAGATATTGAAGCCGATTAGGTTTCCTTTGAAATCAAATTGAGCATCTGTAATATTTTTTGAAAAGGTATTTGGGATATTAGAAATGGAAGTAAGACGTTTTTTCCAGATTACATTCCAGTAACCTACTGTTATTTCAGGGAATTCTTTATAATTTTTCTTGTGATATTGAGCGTATTCGAAGAGTTGGGGATTGATTTCAGCCGAAATTTTTTGTTTGTGGTTTTTTAAATCGATATTGAATTGGTGAGCAAGATTTTCTGCTTTTATTTGTGCTTTGGCTCTTGAATAGAAGTGAGGAGGTTTGATAAATTGGATTAAGGGGGATTCAAGGATTGAAGTAAAATATACAATAATTCCTGCGATACCTATAAAAGCGAGAAATATTGTCAATCGCCGGTGTTTGGCGATTTTTTCCATTTGTTTATGCTTATCCATTAGCTTATCAATGTGTTAATAGAAAACGATCTAATGCGTGATTCCGGCGAATAATCATATAAAACATCTTGTCTATTCATTTTTATCTTTGAATACTATATTTGAAAATGTTTTTTTTGTCAATGTTTAATTATGATATTCAATTTAGAATATTTTGAAAATCGGGATTCAAAATTAGAATTAGTTGGATTAAGGGGTCGTTTGTTTTCGATTTTGAATATGCTATAATAAAAATTATTACACTAAAAATGCATCCATCGTTTTGTTAAATGAGGTAAGAATGGAGTATACAGCATTAAAAGATATATTGATTATCCTTTCTAGTTCTGTTTTTATTGTTCTGATTAGTCAAAAATTGAAATTACCTGCCATAATCGGTTTTCTTCTTACCGGCATACTGATTGGCCCCGGAGGGTTGGGATGGGTACGTGACAGCGAATTAGTCGAATTAATGGCTGAAATTGGTGTAATCATGCTGTTATTTGTCGTCGGACTTGAATTCTCTGTCGACCGTTTAAA
>JAKAGC010000098.1 GCA_021817755.1 Acidobacteriota bacterium
ATCAATATTATTTTTGATATTTCCAAAATTGTTTTTATTTAATTATATTACGTGGTATAATAATAAAATAAGAAACAAAAGTGTGCCGGGAAGTCAGTATATGTTCCAGTGTATCACTTATAGAAGGAGTAAGCGAACAATGAAAAAGATTGTTTTAAGTATAATGATTATAATAGTAGTGATGATAGTTGGTTTTTCGATAGGAGTACAAGGAGCTACCTCGAGTGATGCGATCGATTTCAGTGCCATGGATATGAATGGAAAACGAATAACACTTTCTGACTATAAAGATAAAGTAATTATTCTTGATTTCTGGGCTACATGGTGTCCCCCATGTAGAGCAGAAATTCCTAATTTGAAATCGATAAAAGAGAAATTTAGAAATAAAAAATTTGAAATAATCAGTATTGCAGGTTTTGAGAGAAATAACTCGGGAATAGTAAATTTTATCCGAGATAATCAGATGGACTGGATTCATATCATCGATAAGACAACAGCATTTGAGATCGCTCAAAAATACAATGTAACCCTCATTCCTACAGTGTATGTTATAAAAAATGGAAAAATTATAGCGAGTGAATTAAGAGGAAAAGAGCTTGAAAACTCAATTACCCGGTTATTAAATTAATAATATAAAATATTTTATAATAAACTTCTGCCTCAATCGCTTCGTCAAAAAAGATAAAGAAATGATTGACTTTTTTATTTTTTTGCTGTAAAACGTTACTTTATCTCACATGTGCTAAAATTACATTACAATTTTGCAACGGAGGATTCAATTATTGAATGGCAGAATTAGTGAATTATTCGGAAAAGCAGAAAAAGAAGAAAAAAATTAAGGACATTCCTCTCATCGACCGGCCAAGGGAAAAAATGGAAACAAGAGGGCCAAAATCGCTTTCCAATCTGGAATTAATGGTTGTATTAATCGGAACAGGGATAAAAGGAAGGGATGTTTTTTCTGTTGCTTATGATATTGCAAGAGAAATCGAACGGAATTTCGGTAAACTTACACTGGAAATGCTCCAGGGAATTCCAGGAGTTGGGAAAGCACGAGCGAGCCAAATAATTGCTGCAATCGAATTTGCAAAAAGATTCATGATACATGAACGAACAGTGGTAAAAAACGAGGATGATGTACTTCCCCTTGTAGATGAACTTCGAGAAAAAAAACAGGAATATTTTCTAACACTTACTTTAGACGGAGGGCATCATTTAATAGAAAAACGAACGGTCTTTATAGGAACGCTCAATAAATCACTCATTCATCCACGTGAAATTTTTGCAGATGCACTTACTGATAGGGCTGCAGCAATCATTTTCGTACATAATCACCCTTCGGGTGATAACTTTCCAAGTAAAGAAGACATATTAATAACAAATAGACTTTTAAAAATTGCAGATTTAGTGGGAATTGAAGTACTAGATCATATAATAATAACTAAATCGAGTTTTTTTAGCTTTAAAAAAAAAGGAATACTTGAATTAGATAACTTCGAATACTCATTGGAATTGTTATCCAATTCTTAAGGAAACCGCTAATTATATAGCTATACGTATCATGATTTAACCTATCAAAAAATAAAGATTTTTCAAAAGTTTTTTAAGAATGTCTTGCATATTGTATTTTAGTATTGTATTATAGGTACTAATGAGAAAAAAAGTATTGCTAATATTGCTTTGCGGTCTTGCTATTAATGGATGGGCAATTTTACCGGGTTATTATGGAGCTCGCTCATTATCTCTTGGATATGCATCAACAGGTTATAACTATGATTTGAATGCAATGTTCATCAATCCGGCTCTTCTGGCTAATGTAGAATATACATTAACAGGATATCAATACCAGAATAGCTATATGGATTATAAACATTTCGAAGAAAACCTGGAAAATATCTTAAATTATGATTTGAAGAATTTCCAGAGTTTACAAGATAATGAAAAAACGAGTGCCATGAACACCTTAAAATCGATTTATGGTGATAAAACGGGCATGTATGGTTTTAGTTCCAGTTTCCCTGGTTTTGTATCTAAAAATGTGGGAGTATCGGTTTCATGGGTAAATACTGGAGTAATGAATCCCATAACTACAGGAACAGAAACGATTTTTAACAAAGATCCCCAAAATGTGACTAATGAGGATATCACTGCCCTTAAAATGAATTTTATGGGTTTAAAATATAAACAAATTACTTTAGCCTATGCATTATCGATGAATACAATTAATTTCGGTATAGCAGTTCATTACCTTAATGGAAAGATTTCAGAATTTGAACAATCAATAACGGAGTCGCCATTCAATTCGAGTACAGGAACTAAGGATTACCTGGAATACGGATGGAAACAAGCTTCTAAAAAATTTTCCCGTGTAGTTTCTGATATAGGAGTAAGTGTTCAATTGGGGCAATATTTTACAGCAGGGTTGGTAATGAAAAATTTTGGAAATGCAAAAATTCAAACGCCTGTAAGAGAAATAAAACTGGACAAACGTGTAACAGCTGGATTGTCATTTCGTCCCAATACGCAATTAGGACTATATTTGGATATGGATATCAAACGCTCTGATTTTACTTATAGTGGAAAAGAAATGCAACCAATTTCATTTGGAATTGAAAAAGGATTCTTTAAAAATAAATTGATTATCAGAGGAGGAATGCTAAACGACCTGGCAGAGAAACAGTTTTTGGGAAAAAAATCGAATGTATTGTATGGATTAGGACTTGGGTTCAATATGAATTGGGTTATCATGGATATGGGGATCGGATTAAATAGTCGAGGAGATATAAAAAGCTTGGCTATATCCGGTTTTTTTCTGATAAAATAAATGGAAATCCCATTTAATATTGATGATGCAATCGGGTTTAAAATAATAAAAATAAAGGCATAATGATGAAGATAGGAGAGTTTCTATTAGATGATAATAAAATAACACGAGATCAGCTTGAAAATGCATTAGAAGTTCAAAAGAAAGAACCGGGCAAGCTGGGAAGTATATTGATTCGTCTGGGCAATGTAACAGAAGAAGATATTGCCCAGGCATTAAGCAAACAATTCGGATATCCTTCCATAAATCTCTCCAAATTTGATATCGATGAGAGAGTCCTGGAATTGATAAAACCTGAAATGGCACGTAAACATATCGTAATGCCTGTACACCGTATCGGCTCCATATTAACATTGGCAATGGCCGATCCTTCCAATCTATTTGTACAGGAAGAAATACGATTCTCTACCAATTTACGAATACAAGCAGTCATCGCTCCGGAGAGTTCAATTATTCAATCGATCGATAAATATTACGGATCTTCGACAGGAATTGAAGCTCAAAAATTCCTGGAGGAAATAGAACTGGGAAATATTGATGAAAGCTCAATAGAATTAGTAGCAGATGAAGATGACTATGCCTTCGAGGGAGAATCGGATGAAGATGCACCTGCAATTAAACTTGTTAATCTTATTTTCCAGGATTCAGTTAGTAAGGGAGCATCAGATATACATTTCGAGCCGTATGAAAAAGTTTTCCGGATTCGCTTTAGAATAGATGGTGTTCTTCATGAATATATGACACCACCGATGAATTTAAAAAATAAAGTTTTATCTCGTGTTAAATTGATAGCAGGTATCGATATTGCTGAGCGCCGGCTTCCACAGGATGGTCGTATTAAAACAAAACTCACAGTAGATGGCAAAACAAAAGCCATTGATATGCGTGTTTCTTCTCTTCCAACCATTCACGGAGAAAAAATCGTTATCCGTCTGCTTGATAAAGATAATTTAATGTTGGATATGACGAAACTGGGTTTTGAACCATTATCTATGCAGCGATTTGAGAAAAGTATTTCCGAACCTTGGGGTATTGTCCTGGTTACAGGTCCTACAGGTTCAGGCAAAACGAATACACTATATTCTGCTATTTCAAAGCTTAACAGTGATGAAGTAAATATCTTGACAGCAGAAAACCCGGTAGAATTTAACCTTTTTGGAATTAACCAGGTTAATATCAAAGAAGCGATTGGATTAACTTTCCCAGCTGCATTAAGATCTTTTCTAAGACAGGATCCGAACATCATCCTGGTGGGAGAGATCAGAGACTTTGAAACTGCAGACATCGCAATAAAAGCAGCTTTAACGGGTCACCTTGTTTTATCAACTCTCCACACCAACGATGCTCCATCTACTATAGCACGTTTAATCAACATGGGAATTGAGCCCTTCCTGGTAGCAAGTTCGGTACGCTTGGTGGTAGCTCAACGATTGGTTCGTAGGTTGTGTTCATGCAAAAAACCAGCCAAAACTCCTGTTCAGACTCTCATCGACATCGGATTCGCACCAGAAGAAGCCAAAACACTTAAGATATTCGAACCGAATGGGTGTGAAAAATGTAGTAATACTGGCTATAAAGGAAGAGTCGGTTTGTTTGAAGTCATGGAAGTTGATGAAGAGCTTAGGGAACAAATCATGATTGGTGCATCGACAGGTGAACTGAGACAAAAAGCAAAAGAAAAAGGTATGTTAACTCTGCGTATGAGTGGTGTTGAAAAAATTAAGATGGGAAGTACTTCGATAGATGAAGTTGTAAGAGAAACATCCAAACTTTAAATTTAGCAAAAAATGTTAATGGAAGAAAAATAAATAATAAATTTTAAGGAGAAAAAAATGGCGCTTCCGCTTCCTCAATTATTAAAGATAATGGTGGACGAAGGCGGTACTGACCTTCATATTACTACGAATTCACCTCCTATAATACGGGTTCACGGGGAGTTAAGGCGAATTGAACATCCGGCATTAAGCCCTGCTGAAACAAAACAGGTAATTTATAGTATTCTAAATGATACACAGAAATATAAATTTGAGGAAAATTGGGAATTAGATTTTTCCTTTGGGATAAAAGGAATAGCAAGATTCCGAGCAAATGTTTTTATGCAACGAGGCGCAGTGGCAGGAGCATTCCGGCGTATTCCATATGAAATATGGAGTTTCGAAAAATTGGGGCTTCCTGCTGTTGTTGCAACTATGGCAAACCGACCAAGAGGATTAGTGCTTGTAACGGGTCCTACGGGTTCAGGAAAGACAACAACCCTGGCTGCATTAATAGATAAAATCAATACAGAACGTCCTGTTCATATAATCACTATTGAAGATCCCATAGAATACCTGCACTCCCATAAAAAAGCAATGATAAATCAGCGAGAATTGCATGCAGATACCAAAGGATTTGGTGAAGCATTGCGATCTGCCCTTCGAGAAGATCCAGATGTTGTCCTCATCGGTGAAATGCGCGACCTTGAAACTATCCAAGCTGCTATTACGATTGCTGAAACAGGCCATTTAACTTTTGGTACATTACATACGAATTCTGCTTCTCAAACAATTAACCGTATGATCGACGTATTCCCTCCACATCAACAAGATCAGATCAGAACTCAATTATCAATGAACATCGAAGGAATTGTTACCCAATCCCTTCTGCCGAAAGTAGACGGAAGAGGAAGATGTCTGGCAGTGGAAGTACTGGTACCGACTCCAGCTATCAGACACTTGATACGGGATAATAAAATACATCAGATTTATTCCTCGATGCAAACCGGACAAGAAAAATACGGGATGATTACATTCAACCAATCATTAGCCAACCTGTATTTCAAACGTCAAATTTCGTTGGACCTGGCAATCAGTGTCTCACATAACCCAGAAGAATTGAATGAGATGTTAAAAAGAGGTCCGGGTGCTTTGTCCGGCCAACTTAAAACATCTTATACGAGTTCAACTCCGACCCAGATGCCATCAGCACCGGGACGTGGAAAAATGCCAGGAAATTTTTAGGGGGATTAAATGCCTATATTTAGATACAAAGGAAAAAACCGTATTGGAAACATAATTTCAGGCGAACGTAATGCAAAGTCGCCACAGGAATTAATCGCAGCCCTGGAAAAAGAACAAATTCAGGTACTTAATGTAGAACGTAAAGCAATGGCTTTCCAGATTCCATATTTAACGGGGAAAAGGAAAAAGAAAGTATCTTTAAGGGATTTGTCCGTTTTTAACAGACAGTTGGCTGTTATGTTTAATGCAGGTTTACCTGTAACACAAGGTCTCAGCATTCTTGCCAATCAGCAAAAAAACCGTTATTTCGCTGAAGCACTGCTTGAAATCAGGAAAGATGTTGAAGCAGGTTCCAATCTCTCCAATGCTTTACGAATGTACCCGAATATATTTAATGATTTGTATACCAGCATGATCCAGGCAGGTGAAGCTTCAGGAAACCTGGATACTATTTTACTTCGATTATCCCAATATATTGAAAGTATGAACCGATTGATCGGAAAAGTAAAATCAGCGATGGCATATCCAATTTCCGTCTTGATTATAGCTGTTGTTATTACATCTGTTATCATGGTAAAAGTCGTTCCTATCTTCGAAGATCTATTCAGAAACCTTGGCGCTTCTTTGCCAATGCCAACACAAATTATCATCGATGTATCCCATTTTGTTCAACAGAATGTTTTCATTATGATAGGTGCCGGTATAGCTGGGTTTATTGCACTTAAGAGGTATAATAAAACACCAAAAGGACGCCGGGTTATTGACCGGTTAAAATTACGACTTCCGGTATTCGGCGGATTATTGATGAAAGCGGGTGTCGCAAGAATGACTCGAACTCTTGAAACCCTTCTTAATTCAGGTGTTGAAATTATCGAAGCAATGACCATTACTGCCAAAACAGCTGGTAATGCAATAATCGAGGACGCCGTTCTAAAAAGCCGCCTTTCTGTGCAAGAAGGTAAACCATTAGGAGAATCATGGGAAGATCAAAAACTCTTTCCTTACATGGTTACCCAGATGGTTTCTGTTGGAGAACAGACAGGTGCTCTCTCCACTATGTTATCAAAAATCGCAGATTTCTATGATGAAGAAGTCAACCATGCGGTTGAAGCACTGGTAGCTCTCATGGAACCTCTTTTAATCCTGGTTCTGGGTGGCCTCGTGGGAAGTATTATCATTGCAATGTATATGCCGATGTTCGATATTATTGGTAAAGTTGGATAGATCTGGAAAAATGCTTCTGTTTTTAATAGGCGTAGAAAGACGGACAATTTTTTGCGAGTGTGAAAACGTAGATTGATCGTTCTAGAAGACAAAAAAACCAGGAGGAATTTTTTATTTATTAATTCCATCCGTATTGCCGTACTTTCTGCGCTACTTTTTATTTCAATTTTCCTTTTACTCTTCGATATCCCCTTCCCGGTTGCTCCTATTATTTTTTCTCTCTTATTGGCATTTCTTCTAAGTTTACTTCATTTCCCATTATTCAAACGTCTACCTTATAGGGTTGCGGTATATGTTCAACTAATCGGCGATATAACACTTATTACCATCCTTGTATATTTCTCACAGTCATTTCGAAGTCCTTTTTATTTCCTATATATATTACCCATTATTGTTTCTTCGGTTTTTTTGAGCCGGAAAGACACAATTTATGTGGCTTCCTTTTCTTTTATCGTTTTTGGCGTTTTATCAAACCTAATTTATCTTGAAATCATTCCCTTTTACCCAGAAAATGCAGCAGTAGAAATTTCCCTTGGGAATTTTGTATATAATATGGCCATGAGCTTTTTTGCTTTCGCCAGTGTTGGATTTCTTTCCTCTTATTACTTCGATAGATTGCGGAAAACGGATGCAGAATTAAAGCATGTTCAAGAAAATTTGCGAGATGTAATCTTAATGAACAATACGGTCATGGAAAAGATGGAAAATGGTTTTATTACGAGCGATTCAAATGGGATTATAATCTCCTATAATGAAAAGGCAAAAATGATGCTTAAAATCAACAGCAATAGCAACATTTTTGATTTATTATTTTCAAAATTTGATTCAAATGAGATTCGTCGAATTTCCCAATCCAATAGTAAAAACTATTTTGAAATCGAAAGTCATGATCTGATTCTTGGAGTGACAATTTCTATTATAGAAAAAATATACTCATTTGATAAGTTATTTGTCTTTATTGTAACCGATTTAACAGAAAAACGCTCGATCGAAGAAAAATTACATAAAAAAGAGCATTTGGCTTTAATCGGGGAAATGTCTGCTGGAATTGCTCATGAAATCAGGAACCCACTTGCATCTATTTCAGGTTCAGTTCAGTTTTTGAGTAAGGAATTGAAGTTAGATAATGATGAATATAAAAATTTAATGGATATAATTGTTAGAGAATCGAACCGATTATCTCATTCGGTTGAAGATTTTCTGGAATTCACTAAAATAGTTCCACTTGAAAAAACAGCCCTTGATATATCAGAAATCATTGATGAAATCGTTGAATTGGTTTCCCGCAATAACAAAAATTTAACAATCGTAAGAAAATATAGTTTCGGATATATCGTTCAAGCGGACCTAAAAAAAATGAAGCAATTATTCTGGAATTTGATTACAAATGCTGTAAAAGCAGTAAATGGACAAGGGGTCATTGAAATTAATATCTACCGGGAAGGCGATGATATCTATCTTTCAATCGCAGATGACGGAATTGGAATCGATAAAACAGAACTTTCCCGGATTTTTACTCCATTTTATTCCAAATTTTCTTCAGGTATCGGTTTAGGGATGGCACTAGTAAAACGGATTGTGGATGAACATAATTTCGAAATAACTGTCCATTCCCAAAAAGATACCGGAACAGAGGTGATTGTATGCTTCAAGAGCGAATAAAAATTCTGGTTGTGGATGATGATGCAAGTATAAGGAACATGTTAAGCATAGTTTTAAAGAAAGATAACTATGAAGTTACATGTGCCGATAGTAGCGAATCTGCTTTGAAATTTCTAAAAGATCATTCTTTCGATCTTATAATATCTGATATCAAAATGCCTGGAATAAGTGGAATCGATCTCTTGAAGAAAATAAAAGTTATAAGAACTGAAATACCAGTTATAATGATTACAGCTTTTGCTTCTGCAAATGATGCAGTTGAAGCAATGAAGCTGGGAGCGGAAGATTATATCACCAAACCTTTCAACCTGGATGAATTAAAATTAATAATAGAGAAATCCATTTATAAGAAAAATATCGAAACAGAAAATATTCGTTTAAAATCCCAATTGACAGAGAAAGAGAAATTTGAAAATATTGTGGGAAAAAACCACAAAATGTTGAAGATATATGAATTAATAGATACAGTTTCACAGACTGATTCTACTGTAATGATTACGGGAGAAAGCGGAACAGGGAAAGAATTAATTGCAAGAGCAATCCACAATAAGAGTCCAAGAGCTACGAAGGAATTTATATCAATCAATTGTGGAGCATTACCGGAGAATCTCCTTGAAAGTGAATTGTTCGGTCATATTAAGGGGGCCTTTACAGATGCATATAGGGACAAAGAGGGTTTATTCGAGCTGGCAGATAAAGGTACTTTATTCCTGGATGAAGTGGGAGAAATGTCTCAAAAAATGCAAGTAAAATTATTAAGAGCCATCCAGGAAC
>JAKAGC010000099.1 GCA_021817755.1 Acidobacteriota bacterium
AACGACTTTTCCAACTAACTCCTCATGCTGATAATCCTGATTTTCAAAAGCGGCGAGAGTTTTTTCCTTTACTTCGGTGAGGAACTGGTGGAATTTTTTATTTGGAGAAGGAGCATTCCTAAGTGCGAGGGTATTTACAAACATCCCGATGATCCGTTCGAGGTCGGCATGCTGTCTTCCGGCAGTGGGAGCACCGATAACGATATCATCCTGGTTACTTAGCCGGGATAGAAAAACATTTAAAATAGAGAGGAGCACCATATAAATTGTAGCACCATGTTCATGACCCAATGCTTTCAAGGCTTGGGTATTTTCTTTCTCGATGATAAAATGAAGGGTTCGCCCTTCGCTGCTTCGAATAGAAGGTCGCGAATAATCTGTTGGTAGATTCAAAACAGGGATATCCCCATCAAACTGACTTAGCCAGAAGTTTTCTACTTTTTCGAATTCCTGCCCTCTTCTCCTGGTGTGGTCCCATACTGCATAATCTTTGTATTGAAGACGAAGAGGTGGAAGTTCCTTTCCTTCATATAAGGCAACAAATTCGCGGGTTAAAACACCTAATGATGTCCCGTCTATAATAATATGATGTGAATCGATAATCAAGAATGCATGAGAGGTATCCAGTGCAACAAGACCAACTCTCATTAAAGGAGGTTTAGAGAGATTAAAAGGTTTAACAAATTCTTTTATAATGGATTCGGCTTCTTGTTGCTCAACCTGTGAGTAATAAATAGAAAATGGAATATGGGGGTGTATCTTCTGTACAGGTTCCCCATCAATAACCTCAAATGAGGTCCGAAAACTTTCATGTCGCTGCACAAGAGCGTTGAATGCATTCTCAAGCTTCTCTGGATTAATAGTGCCTTCAAGGCTTAAGGCAATAGTTGTATTGTAAGCAACAGAGTTCTTCTCCATTTGCTGTAAAACATATTGCCTTTTCTGACCGGAAGAAAGAGGATAGTATTCTTTTATTTCAGCAGGATTAATTTCAATAAATGTGCTTTTCCGGGCAACTGAAATAAGATTTCTTAGACTTTTAATGGTGGGTTGTTTAAAAAAATCGGTCAATAGGATTTCAACTTCGAACTTTTTATGGATGGCAGCCATCATATTCATGGCTTTGAGGGAATCGCCTCCGATTTCGAAGAAGTCATCATGGACACCTATTTCCCGTATACCGAATATATTTTGCCAGGATTGAACGAGAATGGATTCGATTTCATCATCGGGATTGGGAGGAACATAATCGGTACTTAACCCGGGACGGTTATATTTAACTTCTACAGATGGTTCAATTTTGCTTTTAATATCGGCAAGCTGTGAGGAAATGGACTCTTTTTTTAGAAGGTCGCTACCCCTGGAAAAAGGATTTTTAGGGATGCGGAAAAATTGCCGTTCAAATGGATATGTCGGTAATGAAAGTCGTGCCCGTTCTTCTTCTTTATAAAAGGTATTCCAATCGGGAGAGATACCATAAAGCCACATCAGGCCGATTTTATCAAGAAGAAAATAATCATCGGAAATGTCTTTTTGTAGATTCCGGGTTCTCATCAGATTGACGACTGGGACAAGTTGAGACTCATTGTTGTTTAATTCACGATTTACGAGAGCGGTGAGATCTCGACCAGGTCCGATTTCAATAAATACCACACCAGGTTCGGCAGCGAGTTTTTTCAAACCCTGAATGAATAAAACAGGAGACCTCATCTGTTTGCCCCAATATGTTGGCGATTGGGCATCGGAAATGTCTATCCAGTTGCCTGTAACAGTAGAAATATATGGAATTTGTGGAGCTTTGAGAGAAATTTTTCCGGTAGCAATTTCAAACTCTTTTAAAACGGGTTCCATTACATGGGAATGAATGGCGTGAGTGGATTCAAGAGGCGTGCATAAAACTTTTCTATCCTTCATTTGTTTATGAAAAGCGCGGATAGAATCGGCTGGTCCGGATACAACGCAAGAGGAACCATTATCGATACCGACAGAAATATCACCTGGCAGTATATCCCTGATTTCATCGATGGGGAGCGGAATGCTTAACATGATACCGGGAGGAAGAGATGAAATCAATTTCCCACGAACAACGATCAATTTTAATATTTCTTCTAGTGAAAAAACTCCGGAGAGCGAAGCGGATAAATACTCACCGAAACTATACCCAATCATGGCATAGGGTTTGACTCCCCAATTAATAAGCAATTTTGCGAGTGAATACTCGATAATAAATATAGCGAGCTGTGCCACCTGGAAATCGAATATGGGTACTTCTTCTCTATCTTTCGATGGTGGTATAGAAGGAGGAAATAGTATACTTTTGATATCGATTTCGGAATATTTTTTTAGTATAGTGAAACACCGGTCCATTTCTTCTTTGAAGAATGGTTCATTTTGATAGAGACCATGCCCCATATGGACATATTGTGCACCGAGACCGGGAAACATAAAAACGACTTTTTTATTTTCATCTTCGATTTTAGCAGCATAAGATTGGACTTTTCGGGAATTCTGAGAGGTTAATAGTTCAATAGCTTCTGTGACGGAAGAGGTAATAAGTTTTCTTCGATATCCGAAACGTTTGCGTCCGACCTGTAGAGTATAGGCAACATCGGGGAGATTCGTACCGTTTTCTTTTGTTAGAAAATCAGCAAGTCGCTGTGCAACTTGATCGAGAGCATTGGGGGTTTTAGCCGATAATAAGATCAAATTAAAGGATTTTGAAGAGGATGTATCTCTATCGAGAGGTTGGGCTTCTTCCAGTATAGCATGAACATTGGTACCTCCGATACCGAAAGAACTAACTCCTGCACGGAGTGGATACTGGTTTCGCTTCCATTCTATGGGAGTAGTATTGATATAAAAGGGGCTGTTTTCGATATCGAGTTTTGGATTGGGGGTTTGAAAATGTACTCCCGGAGGTATCAATCGATTTTCCAGAACAAGGACAGTTTTAATAAAGCCGGCAACACCGGCGGTAGCACCGAGATGGCCGACATTGGCTTTTACGAAACCGAGAGCGCAGGAGTTTTTTTTGTAGGAAGCGGATTTACCACGGGATTTATATGCAAGTTTCAATGCTTCGATTTCAACAGGGTCCCCAAGCTCGGTACCAGTTCCGTGAGTTTCAATAAAAGAAACACTCTGAGGATCTACTTCTGCCGCATGAAGGGCAGCACTGATTACCTCGGCCTGTCCTTCGATACTCGGAGCCTGGAATCCTACTTTCCTGATACCGTCATTATTGACAGCGATTCCTTTAATGATGGCTCGGATATTATCGCGATCCTGTTCGGCATCTTCAAGAACTTTTAACACAACTGCCCCGGCACCGATACCGCTAATTGTTCCCTGCGCCTTCATATCGAATACACGACAGTGTCCATCGGGAGAGTTAATCATTCCTTTTTCATAAACATATCCAGTTTTTACGGGAATAGAGACATTGGAACCACCAGCAATAGCGATCTCGCATTCACCGTTAAGAAGCCCTTGCACAGCCAGATGTATGGCAACGAGAGAGGTTGAACACGCCGTACTAATAGACATTACAGGGCCTTTTAAGTTTAATTTATAGGAAATTCGAGCACTGAGATAATCTTTATTTGTTAAAATAGTTCGTGTTAAAGTATCGATACCGGAACCTAAATCAGAAAGTAATACAAGGGCTTCCCAATGAAAACTGAATCCTGCCCCTGCATACAATCCGATCCTCCCATTAAATGCAGCCGGATTATATGCGGCATCTTCAAGAGCTTCCCATACACATTCATGAAAAATACGGATCTGGGGGTCCATTACTTCGGCTTCCCTGGGGGTATAGCCGAAGAAAAAGGAATCGAAATATTCGACATCATCGATGATTGCCTTTGCTTTAACATAATTGGGATTCTTCAATAACTCCTGAGAAATTCCTACTTCCAGTAGTTCTTCCTCTGAAAAAAAAGAAATCGATTCGACACCGTTCTTGAGGTTATTCCAGTATTCATCGATATTCCGAGCACCGGGAAACCTGCCGGACATTCCGATTACCGCAATTTCTATTCCATTTCTTGGTATTTCCATTTTGGCCACATTTTCTGACATTATTTATCCTCTTCTTCGTTTTTCCATTCGTTTCTTTAATTTATCTTTGCCTTTATCAATGGCTTCAAACATTTCCTTTTTGCCCTCTGTGAAATCTTCTTCTTCCTGTTCTAGAAAGGAAGCGAGAGTTCTGATTGTGGGATACCGGAACACGATAACAACTGGAATATCTTTTTCGAAGGTATTTTTTAATTTCCGGCTAAGTTTAACTGCATCGAGAGAGTTTCCGCCAAGTTCGAAGAAATTATCATCAATGCCGATTTGTTCTGTTTCGAGAATTTCCATCCAGATCTGAGCGATAGATTTTTCAATATGACTGTCGGGAGCAACATGCTGTTTTCCGGCTTTTAATTCAGGTTGAGGAAGTTTCTTTCGATCGATTTTCCCGTTGGGATTCAAGGGCATCTTTTCCATTTGCATGAAATAAGAAGGAATCATGTATTCAGGTATTTTTTGGGAGAGGAATTCCCTTAATTCCACCATATCGATTTCTCGGTCAGCCGTGTAATAAGCACAGAGATACTTTTCACCGGATTTTTTTTCACCGGTAATTACAACAGTTTCTTTCATGCCCTCTTTTTCCAGTAATCTCGCTTCAATTTCGCCCAGTTCGATCCGGAATCCCCTGATCTTAACCTGATTATCGATACGGCCCAGGAATTCGATGTTTCCATCTGATATCCATCGGACTGAATCGCCGGTTTTATAAATAGTGTTGGCATTGAAATTAGAAGTATCGGAAGATTTAAAAGGTTCTTTTTTCTGAGGAATAAGTTTTAATTCGTGTAATACGGAGGCATTAGGAATAAAGCGTTCTGCGGTTAATTCCGAAGCATTCAGATATCCCTGGGCAACACCGTCACCTGAAATATACAATTCACCGATTACATTGACGGGACACGGATTGAAATAATGATCCAAAACAAAGAGCCTGTTATTACCCACTGCTTTGCCGATGGGAATACTGGATAGTTTTTCGTATTCGGATTCATTCCCCCTGATGATTTCCAAAGCGGTTGAAATAATAGTAACCTCTGTTGGTCCATACATATTAAAAACCCGGCACCGGTCATTCAATATTTCAAAACTGTGTTTTACAATATCGAGGGTTAATTTCTCGCCTCCAATAAATAAAAAGTTTAATGTATCCAATGCGAGTCCGGCATTGACAAAATACTGGTATTGTGCAGGAGTGGAATGTAAAACGGTGATTTGATTCATATTTATGTAAGGGATACATTCTTCGGGATTTAACATGGTCTCTTCGGAAAGGATATACAAAGCTGCTCCTGATGTCAGAGTGATGGATATTTCCCATACGGACCAGTCGAAATAGTATGAAACATTCTGGATTACTTTGTCCTGGGGACCGAGTCCGAGATGTGTATATCCCCAATGGAGTAATGGAGAGATATTGGAATGAGAAATCGGTACGCCTTTGGGTTTCCCGGTTGATCCGGATGTGTAAATAACGTAAGCATTATGTGACTTTTCCGGATTGATTTCTTTTTGAGAATCGAGTGAAAATGAACCGGAAACAGCCTCCTTAATAAATGTTTCATCGATCAGGATACGTGCCGCACTGTCGGACATCATATATTGAGTTCTTTCTTCCGGTTGTTTGGGATTAATGGGAAGATAGGCCGCACCGGATTTCAAAATACCGAGAATACCGATAATCATTTCAAATGAACGGTGCGTTTTTATCGCGACAATCATACCCGGTTTGATACCTTTTTCCCGAAGGACAATCGATAACCTGTTTGCATTATAATTTAAATCCTCGAAAGTCAATTGTTGAATATTCCGGTAATCGCCGGACATATGCTCATCCGATAGACCTCCAAGAACCAATGCGGTATTTCCCGGGATTCTGGTCACCTGCTCTTCAAATAATTCGTGTATTGTTTTATCAGTTGGGAATTCCTGTTCCAATTGATTGAATTCCTGGAGTACGCGATACTTTTCATCGTTATCGATAATTTCTAACCGTGAAATGAACGGATTGGAATCAAGGGAAAGGAGTTTTAAAAGATTTCTAAAATAATCATTAAACTTGTCTATGGTATGTGGTTCGAATAAACGGGTGCAATATTCATAAGTAAGAAGAACGCGTGCCCCGATATCGACAACATTCAACGTTAAATCGAACTTCGACGTTCCTTTTTGATGATTCCCCCATGTTGAACCTGGTTTATCGATTTCTACTGCATATGCATCAGAGTGCTCATTGCGGTTAACATAATTGTACATGACATCGAAAACAGGGTTACGGCTTATATTTCGTCCAATAACAAGCTTATCCACTAGGTCTTCGAAGGGGAATTCCTGGTTTTCGAAAGCTTCGGAAACCTGTAATTTGACTTCTTTATAGAATTGAAGAAAATTCTTATCTCCTGTGGGTTTATTTCTAAGAACAAGTGTATTGACAAACATACCGATAATTTTTTCAAGGTCTGCATGTCTTCTGGCTGCAACCGGAGTACCGACAATGATATCTTCCTGGCCGCTGAGTTTGGAAAGTAGGATAGAGAATAAGGACAAAACAGTCATATAAAGCGTACCGCCAAAATCTTTTCCCAATGATTTTAAAAATGCACTCTCTTCATGGGTTAAGATATAACTGACGAAATTACCTTCAAAGCTCTGCAAAGCGGGTCTTGTATAATCGGTGGGAAGGTTGAGAACAGGGAGTTCATCGGAAAGAAGGGCCATCCAGTAAGACTCCTGTTTTTTCAATAAAGTTTTCTGATTTTCGCTATTTTGCCAGTGAGCATAATCTTTGTACTGGAGACGTAAATGGGGTAATTGATCGTCTTTGTTATCATAGAGATATTGAAATTCTTTTTTCAAGATTTCCTGGGATACTCCATCTGTGATAATATGGTGCATATCGACCAGTAAGGAATTATGTTCAATATCATTACGAACCAAACCAACTCGTATTAAAGGTGCTTTTGTGAGATCAAAGGGGCGGATAAATTCTTTGATTTCCGCTTCATCTTTATAAATATCGAATGTGAATTCCGGGGCAGGATGAATGCACTGAACAGGTTCATCACCCACCATTTCAAATGATGTTCTGAGGCTTTCATGGCGTTGTATCAAACGCTGGAAAGCGGATTTCAACCGTTCTTCATCTAACTCCGATACAAAAGGTATAACCTGCGGCATATTGTAACGGGTACTGCGGGTCTCCATCTGGTGAAGAATATACAATCTCTTCTGTGCAGGTGAGAGGAAATAATATTCCTGTTCTTCCGCAGATTCGATCGATGCATATTTATCGATTTTTGCCTCTTCTATAAATTCAGCGAGACCTCGTATCGTGGGGATATTTAATACGCGAGTCAAAGGAATTTTAACATTAAACTCTTTGTGAATACGGGAAACAAGATTCATGATTTTTAAAGAGTGACCACCCAATTCGAAGAAGTTGTCATCGATTCCGATTTTATCATCGATGGATAATAGTTCTGACCATACACCTGCCAGCTTTTCTTCCGTGGCATTACGAGGCTCGACAAATGTTTCATTATTCCTGAAATCAGGTGAAGGTAACGCATTGCGATCTATTTTCCCATTGGAAGTGAGAGGGAATGTTTCCATTTCCACGAAGAAAGGAGGGACCATATACTCAGGCAATGATCGGGACAGGAAGGTTTTCAAAGATGAAATTGAAACCGATTGGTCAGGATTATTGAAAATTACATAGGCACATAGATATTTTTCCTTGGATTCCGTTTCACGTACTGTAACGATAACATCCTTTACTCCTTCAAATTCACGGATTCGATTCTCAATTTCTCCCGGTTCGATCCGGTGCCCTCTAATTTTAAGCTGCTGATCGATTCTTCCCTGGAATTCGATATTCCCATCATCCAGCCATCGGACAAGGTCGCCGGTTCTATAAAAAGTATTGGTATCAGTGCTAGAGTTAGTGTGGGTAATATAGGGTAAACTTTTTGTTGAATTATCATTATCAAAAATTTTGGGAGGTTCAGGAACCTTTTTATAAAAAGGTTCCTGATCGCCGAAGGATTTAAATTTTTCTGAGGTTAATTCGGGTCTGTTAAGATAACCGCGCGAAACCCCTACTCCTCCGATATATAATTCACCCGATACACCTGTGGGTACAAGGTTCATATATTTATCGAGAACCAGTAAATAGGTATTGCCTACAGGTTTACCGATGGGGACACCCGAAAGATTATCATCGATCGATTGAACCAATGATTCGACCGCAGTAACAGTGGTTTCCGTCGGGCCGTATTTATTAAAGAAACGGCATCGACTGGCCCATTTGGTGGCGAGTTCTTTGGGGCATACATCGCCTCCGCATAATACACGTTCTATATGATACATACTCTTGAAATCCAATTGCCCGATAAATGAAGGAACAGCGTGGAGGTGATTGATTCGAACACGTTGGATAAAATCTTCAAATCTGACGGGATCAAGAAGACGGGTTTTGTCGATTACGGCAAGTAAGGCGCCGGAAGTCAAGGGAAGGAATATCTGTTCGATTGAGGGGTCGAAACAAATGGAAGAGAATTGAAGGATTCGATCTCCGGGATCGAAACGAAAGAACTTGTTCTGATAAGCCAAGAGACTAATAACCGATGCATGTTCGATTATTACTCCTTTGGGTTTCCCTGTAGAGCCGGAGGTATATATGACATAGGCGGGTGTTTTACCGATAGGCTGATTGGATGCTCCGGTCGTTTGCAATTCTGAATAGGTGTAAGTTTCTTCTTCTTTATTTTTCTTCGACTGAATCATAAAAGGAATATCCACAAGAATTTTTGAACCACTATCTTTCAACATATATTCGATTCGGTCTGACGGGTAATCATGATCTATTGGAAGATACACGCCTCCTGCTTTCATAATTCCCAGTATACCCACTATCATTTCAATGGACCGTGGGATCATTAGTGCGGCAATCTCTTCGGCTCGAATTCCTTGTTTTCTCAGAGAAAGGGCAACCAGGTCGGTTTCTTCTTTTAATCTACTGTAAGACATATAAACGAGATCATCATTTTCACCGGTGGAAGGTTCCATATCTGCGGGGATAATACTACGGCCAACGAGTGCAATGCTATCGGGAGTTCGTTTCGCTTGCTCTTCGAATAATCCCGGTAAAGTTCGATTGTCAGGGTATTCTGTCTGGGTATTATTAAAATCATAAAGGAGCTTGTACTTTTCGGATTCATCCAGGATTTCTATCAGTGATATTTGTGAGTTGGAATCGATACCCAATGAATCGATGATATTTTTAAAATAGGAAATGTACCGTTCAATGGTTTCGGGTTTGAATAACCGGGTACAATAAACGAAGGAAAAATGAATCCGTTCGCCGTAATCGACTGCCATTAATGTTAGATC
>JAKAGC010000100.1 GCA_021817755.1 Acidobacteriota bacterium
ATATGACGGTACTTTTACATGCCGTTAGAATTGCCTTAGAAAGAGCCTGTTTAATTCACGAAAACAGGTTATACCAGGAACATCTGGAAGAAGAAGTCAACCGCCGTACCCGGGAGCTAGAAGAAACCACATTGGAATTGAAACGAAGCGAGGAAAAGTATCGCTCCATATACGAAAATTTGCAAGATGTTTATTTTGAATCCCTTGTCGATGGAAGTATATGTGAAGTCAGCCCATCTGTTAAGAATTTTTCTCACTATACACCTGAAGAACTGCATTCAATGTCATTATGGGAAAGATATGAGAATCCCTTACAGCGAAAGCAGCTCATTGATATGCTGGTAAATTCAGGGAAAGTAGAGGATTTTGAAGTATATTTAAAAGACAGGGATGGTACGATATTACCTTGTTCTGTGAACGCGGTACTAATAAGAGATGCTAAAGGGGAACCAGAAAAAATTTGCGGAACCATTCGAAATATTTCTGAAAGAAAACATGCAGAGGAAGAGCACCAAAAATTACTGGAACAACTCTACCAGGCTCAAAAAATGGAAGCATTGGGAAGCCTTACCGGTGGGATCGCTCATGACTTTAATAATATTCTTACGGTTATTAATGGTCATGCCGAAATTGCCCTAAAAAAACTCCAAAAAGAACTTCCAATAATTAAAGACATCAATGCGATTCTTCAGGCAGGAAAACGTGCAGAAAACCTTACAAAACAACTGTTAGCTTTTAGCCGGAAGCAAATCCATAAACCCAGGGCTATAAACATCAATGAAGTGATTATGGAAGCAAAGCAAATGCTTCTTCGTATTATAGGTGAAGATATAAATGTTCAATTTCATTTCGGGAAAGAGATTCCCCCAATCCAGGCGGATCCGGTTCAAATAGAACAAATATTGATGAACCTGGTTGTTAATGCAAGAGATGCATTAAATGAAAAAAAAGACAATCATTTAGGCAAAAAAATAATAATTGAAACAGAAAAATTTTACCTTGATTCTTATTTTACTGTTGATCATCCCGGCAGCATTTCAGGGATGCATGTTTTGTTTGCGGTGAGTGATAATGGAGTCGGAATACCTTATGAAATAAGAAAAAAAATTTTTGATCCTTTTTATACCACTAAAGAGAAAGGGAAAGGCACAGGTCTGGGACTCTCGACTGTATACGGGATTGTAAAGCAGAATAATGGTAGTATTTATGTTTATTCCGAACCGGAACATGGAACAACCTTTAAAATATACTGGCCTGCCTCTGAAGAGTCACTTATTGCCATTTCACAGGATTCTATTTCTTCTCCATCTCCCGTTTCTACCGGAAACGAAACGATTCTACTTGCAGAAGATGATGATGATGTAAGAGCTTTTGCAAAAGAGACTTTAAAAGATCTTGGATATAATGTAATCGAAGCTATAAACGGAAAAAAAGCCCTGGAACTATTCCACTCCAGAAGTACCGAGGTCAATCTACTTCTTACGGATCTGGTCATGCCTGAAATGAATGGAAAAGATCTGGCTGCAAATATTCTGAAAATAAATCCCGAAATTGTTATTATTTACGCCACAGGGTATACCGATAATTATTTGATCCATGGATATGAGTGGGGAGAAAATGTCCATTATATCCAGAAACCCTATTCCTCAGATATGTTGGCACGGAAAATAAGGGAAGCTTTGGATAAAAAATAATTTTTCCGGTTTTCATATTGCCTGTTACAACTGTTTGTGGTATTAAATAACACTGCACCTTTTCAGCTTAAAATCAACCAAGAAGGAGTTTTCCAATGAAGGTATACACTAAAAAGGCAATATGGTTATTCAGTATATTTTTACTCATTTCCAGCTTCATATTACAGGCTGGAGATAAAATTGATCCTATCCTCTGGAAAAAAGCATTGAAGCTTCACGATGAAGCCATTGTAATCGATACCCATTCGGATACACCAATGGCATTGCTTGCAGAAGAAATGGATATGGGGAAAAAAAACAATAAAGGCGAAGTCGATTTTATCCGGATGAAAGAAGGCGGCCTGGATGCCATGTTCTGGGCGGCATTTGTTTCCAATTCCAATGATGAGAAGCAACCCTCCCGAGTGGCACTTGATTTGATCGATGAGATTTATCAACAGGTCGATCGTAATCCGAATCTCGCTCGAATCGCTCTTTCTCCCACTGATATTTATGAAATCCACAAGGAAGGAAAACGAGCCATCCTTATCGGTATGGAAAACGGAAGCCCGATAGAAAATAGTCTTCGATTTCTACGGGATTTCTACCGGCTCGGAGTACGTTATATCACGTTAACCCATAATAGTAATAATGCGATTTGCGATTCTTCTACCGCAGATAAACCCAAATGGAACGGTTTGAGCCCCTTTGGTATTGAAATGGTCAAAGAAATGAATCGCATCGGTATGATAGTCGATATATCCCATGTGTCAGATAAGACGTTTTGGGACGTTATCCAATTATCTCGTGCACCAGTAATGGCTTCTCATTCTTGTGTTCGTGCTATATGCGATGTCCCCCGCAATATGACCGATGAAATGATTCGTGCGCTTGCCCAAAAAGGTGGAGTAATCCAGATAAATTTTTATTCCAGTTTCCTTGATTCACAATACAATAAAAAATTCGAAGAAACTAGAAAAGCACTGGAACCGGAAATCAATAAATTACGAGAAACTTACAAAAATGATCGTAGTGCAGTCTGGCGGGAAATGTCGAAACTCTTCAAAGAAAAAGGACCCTCTGCACCTCCTATTGAAACACTGATCGATCATATCGATCATGTGGTCAAACTAGTGGGTGTGGATTATGTAGGTCTCGGATCCGATTTCGACGGTGCCGGTAGTTTCCCCATCGGACTGGAAGATGTTTCCGGTTATCCTCTTATTACCTATCATCTCTTAAAACGAGGTTATAAAGAAGCGGATATTAAAAAAATCCTGGGAGGAAATTTTCTCCGGGTATTTAATTCTGTTATCCAGGTTTCCAAAGAGATGACATCAGCAAAGTAACCTTTTCTTCCACACTTGTTTTGGAAACCTTTATAAATGCGGTGACATGGATTCCATGCACCGCATTTTTTTTTGATACCCAATAAATAGGAGAGGGAAAACTATTTCTTCTTTTCCATAGTACGAGCGAGGCCCGCAGTTGAAGTCTCGCGATAGGAGGCGGAAAGGTCCCGACCGGTTCTGGTCATTGTTTCCACCACATTATCGAAAGAAACGCGGTGTTTCCCATCGGAGAAAGTCGCATATATTGCACATTCAATGGCTCGTGCAGCAGCCATTGCATTACGTTCGATGCAGGGAATCTGAACCAGTCCACCTACAGGATCGCAGGTTAAACCCAGATGGTGTTCCAATCCCATTTCTGCGGCATACTCCACCTGGGAAGGAAACCCTCCCAATAGTTGTGCTGCTGCTCCCGCAGCCATTGCACAGGCAGCCCCCACTTCTCCTCCGCATCCCACTTCTGCCCCGGAAATAGATCCGTTAAATTTGATGAGATTACCGATCAATCCGGCTGTGGCAAGTGCCTGGATAATCTTTGTATCAGAGAGATGATAAATATCCTGCAAGCATAATAATATCGCAGGCAATACCCCGCAAGAGCCGCAAGTCGGAGCAGTCACAACCTGTCCACCCGATGCATTCTCCTCCGAAACAGCCAATGCATAGGCATACACTGCACCCACATTTTTCAACTCACCCCCGAAATTCCGGGATTTTATATAATAAGAAGATGCCTTTCGCTGTAAGTGAAGACTTCCCGGTAAAACTCCTTCCCGTTCAAGACCATTGTTAATGGCTGAGAGCATGGCACCCCACACCTCACCCAGGAAATCCTTGATGGTTTCCCCTTCGGTTTCCATTACATACTCCCATAACGTCTTGCCCGATTCATCGGCATAATCCAATATTTCCTTCATCGTTGTCAGGGGGTAAATATGCGGGGAATCTTCTACCCCGTTTTCATCCCGGATGGCTCCCCCTCCCATACTGTATACACGCCATGAGTCGATGATATCTCCATTGGAATCCAGCGCTTTGAATTCCATTCCATTGGGATGCAGCGGAAGCACTTCATCCGGTTTCCAGGTGATTTCTAAATTTCGAGGTTCAAATACTTCTTTGATTGCCGTATCAGTCAGATGTCCCTTTCCCGTAGCCGCCAGACTCCCGTAAAGAGTAACCATGAACTTTGATGCATGCTCATTTTTTTGTTTAAATTTTTCCGCTGCATTACGCGGCCCCATCGTATGACTGCTTGAAGGTCCGTAACCGATTCTATAGAGGTTTCGTATCGTTTCCATTTTCGATTTATTTCTCCTTGATAAGACTTCATTCTATCATAAATCACAAGACCGATCAAATAAATATCCTTAGCCCAATCTCGTCAAATGTTAGAATGGAATCTACAACAAGAAAACCGTTAAAAACAAAAATGGGATTTATACCTTTATTCTCTCTTTTTTAAATAGGAAGATAGATTGGGAATGAAGACCGGATAATTTTTTTCAATCTCTCAAATTATTTATAATAACCCCACTCGATCGGTGTTGAATTATCGTAACTTTCGTGCGGGATTTCCAACATAAAATCCTTTTTCCGTAATATCTTTTGTAACCACCGCGCCAGCCCCGATAACCACATCATCTACGATATTTACCGGCAATATCGTCGCATTTGTTCCGATCGATACATGATTACCAATCACTGTCGGTTTCCATAATTCTTTTTTCCCTCCCGCAGGCCCCCCATCCGAAAACGTATCATTAATGAACATCACTCCATGCGAAATAAAACAAGAATCTCCAATAGTTACCATATCGCAGATAAAGGCGTGGGATTGAATTCTACATTTATTTCCGATCGTCACTCCTTTTTGAATTTCGACGAATGGTCCGATGAAACAATCATCTCCAATTTTGCATTCATATAAATTAACCGGTTCCACCACCGTTACATTCGTACCGAATCGTACATCCCTTATCCCGCTTTGTTTGATATTCGGTTTATTTTCCATAGAATTCCCTCTTTTTTTCATAAATCCTTTTTATTTTAACAGTTATCACAGGAGAAAAGTATTTCTCCCCTATATATTTTAATGTTTATTTGCCGGTTTTAAACCCAATCGGCACAGTTTAGGACGAAAGCGAAGAAAAACTTCTTTTCCCGTTTCCATCGATTCATAGATTGCCGATATCAGTTCCAACGATTTACGGCCTTCCAATCCGTCCACCAGAGCTTGCTCCTTCCGGTTTATCGTATCGATGACATTACGTAAATATTTAATATGTCCGAAACCATAGACATCCGGCGGATTTTGTTTACTGGATTCCATTATAACCCTATCATCGGGGCCAGCTTCTTTGAAATTCCAAATCTTCATTTCATTAACTGCAAATCCTCCGATTTCTACTGTTCCTTTTTCACCCAGAATTGATAATGAGCCTTCCAGGTCTTTCGGTCTTACTGCTGTGGTCGCTTCCACTACACCAATAGCACCGTTTTCAAATTGGATTACCGCCACTCCTGTATCTTCCGTTTCGATATTCACCAGTTGAGTCGCTCCTTTGGCAAAAACTGAAACCGGTTTTCCCAACATCCATTCCAGTAAATCCACATGATGTGATGCCTGGTTGGCAAATACTCCACCATCCATTGCCCATGTGCCTCTCCAGGCATCTTGATCGTAATACTGCTGTGTACGGCTCCATCGAACACGGACCGTTCCCATTACCAATTTTCCGAAACGTCCACTATCCAAAGCTTCCCGGAGCTTCATTACGGGAAGATTATACCGGTTTTGTTTGACAACGAACAGCTTTACCCCTTTTTCATCGCAGGTCCGGATCATCTGGTCTGCATCATCCAGAAGTAATGCCATCGGCTTTTCAACAACGATATGTTTCCCGTACTTTTTAACTATATCGATCGTATGCCGTGCATGGTTACCACTCTCTGTAAGAATCGAAACCACATCCACATCCATCGAGTTCAACATGGAATCATAATCATAGAAAAACGGGACATTGTATTTCTTTCCTGCTTCTTCCGCCCGTTCCCGTTTTGTATCACAAACGCACGCCAGTTCTGCCGCATCTGTTAAACCTGTTTGAAGCGCTTCTGCATGCTTTCTAAGAATGCGTCCACAACCCACTAATCCGAATCGTAATTTTTTCATAATATATCCCCTTCCGGGTTCGTTATTTTCAAACTCGTTCTAATAAAATTATCGTACAATACAGGATATACTATAATATAAACGGCTATTTTTTGTCAAGGGTTGGGCAGACAACCGATTCCAAGTTAAAAACTAAATTTAAAGGTGTTGGAGTTAAAGTTTGGAAGTTTTAGATGTTGAATTAAGGCGGTTCCCCATTACTTTATAGACTCTTATTGTGACGAACAATCTCTCCTTCGATGAGGTAAATTACGTCTTCTGCGATATTGGTTGCATGGTCGGCGATACGTTCAAGGTTTCGTACGATATTCAAATAACCATGAAAAACATCCGCTTTTTCCGGCTCTTTTTTTAACTCTTTCATGATGTTTTCCGTGAACTTCCAGTGCATGCGATCCACATCGTCATCCTCTTTAAGAATTTCATAAGCCTTTTCAAGGTTGAGATTAACAATCGAATCAAGACTCTTTTTCAACATTAATTCGACTTTTTGGTATATTTTAATAAAATCAAAATCTGTCGGTTTGCTTATTATAGGGTTATTTAAAATATCGATAACATCGTAAGCGATATTCTGGGCAAGATCACCTACCCGTTCAAGATCATTGTTTATTTTGAGAGCTGCCACCAGGTAACGAAGGTCTACCGCAACAGGCTGATGAAGTGCAAATATTTTTAAACATTCTTCTTCGATTTCAATTTCTTTTATATCGATAATCCGGTCCAGTTCGATTACCTTTCTCGCCAATTCGATATCGTTTTCAAAGAGAGCCTGGAGAGACTGTTTAACGTTTTCTTCAGCCAGGGCACTCAGTTCCACCAATTGTTTCATTAAGTTTTCAATTGCACGTTGAAGATGGGCTGACATGTTATTCCTCCTTCGTCCGGTTTAACCGAATCTACCCGTTATATATTCTTCGGTTTTTTTCGTTCCCGGTTTAGTAAATAATTGTGGTGTAAGGGCAAATTCGATCAAATCCCCTTCATAGAAAAAAGCCGTATAATCCGAAACCCGGGCTGCCTGTTGCATATTGTGCGTAACGATAATAATGGTATATTTCCCTCGTAATTCTCCGATAAGGTCCTCGATACGGGAAGTGGCGCGAGGATCCAATGCCGAAGTCGGTTCATCCATTAAAAGAATTTCCGGTTCCACTGCCAGTGCTCTGGCTATGCATAACCGCTGTTGTTGTCCCCCAGATAACCGCAATGCATTTTCATCCAGCCGGTCTTTTACTTCTTCCCACAACGCTGCATCTCTTAAGCTTTTTTCTACTATTCCGAATAATTCATTTTTATTTTGGTGACCCATCAGCCTCGGACCGAAAGCAATATTGTCGAATATCGATTTGGGGAATGGATTCGGTTTCTGGAATACCATACCCACCCTTTTTCTTAGCAGCACAGGATCTACAAGGTCTCCATAAATATCCTCATCATCGAAAAATAATTGTCCTTTTGTTTTGGCCCCCGGGATCAGGTCATTCATCCGGTTAATCGCTCTTAAAAATGTACTTTTTCCGCATCCGCTGGGTCCAATTATTGCTGTAACCTTTTTTGCCGGTATCGATAGATTCACATCTCGAATCGCTTGTTTGTCCCTGTAAAAGATCGAGAAATCTTTTGAATATACATGGATTTCCTCTTCTTTCATACTGGCTGGATTAATTGCATTTAAAAAGACCGGAGATAAGTTTATTGTATTTGCCATTGTTATTATCCTCTTAATTTTTTAGAAATCCTTGCTCGAAGGAAAATAGCCGTTAGATTTAATAAAAGTACAAGCAGAACCAGCGTAAACACCATCCCGAATTGAACATGACGGATTTTTTCTACCGCTTCATGTTCTGTAACCAGGTTATAAATATTCCAGGATAGAGCAGGGGAGGGCTGCGAAAATGCCTGGAAAAGAGTCAACGGTTTTCCAACGCTAACAGCAGCAGTGAAGATAATTGGAGCTGTTTCTCCTGCCGCACGCCCCATACTAATGACAATCCCCGTCAACACCCCCGGCAGAGCTGCCGGTAGAATCACGGTGAATACCGTGCGAAATTTTCCCGCTCCAAGACTTAATGCTGCTTCTTTATAAGTTTGAGGCACTGCCCGTATGGCTTCTTCCGAAGCACGGATTATTGTCGGTAAAATTAGAAGTGCAAGAGTTAACGACCCCGCTAATACGCTCTTTGAATTCGATACTTTGATGGTGTCGATAAAAAAAGCCAGCCCAAACAACCCGAAAACGATACTGGGAACTCCTGCCAATGTACTGATAAACACCCGTAGCAAACTGACAATCTTACTCGTTCCCGAAGCGAATTCTGCCAGGTAAATGGCTGCAATAACTCCAATGGGAACTGCAAACAACATGGCACCCAGAACCAGGTAAAAAGTTCCCAGTACTTCCGGGAAAATTCCTCCGAACATATGGGCATCGAAAGAAACATCCGTAAGAAAACGCCAGTAAAAAGTCAGACGTGGGCGTAACATTTTTTCCAGGTTTTTTTTAAGGTAAGGGAAAAATTGGGCAAGTTCTGTTCCTTTATATATCTCAGAGCGAGGAACCAGTACCTTTTTTCCCATTGCGTTTGTATCGGAGTAATCCCACTTTTCCATCATCAGGATACTTTGAAGGGTAACCTGCGCTTTATCCCACCGTGTTTCGCCATAGCGGTCGCGCATCATCGGCGCATCCGATACTTTCGAATCCGGACCCAGGAGATCATGAAGAAGTCCCTTTAGGTCTTTAAGATCACGGAACATATCCCCATCTGCCGGGACTTCGCCATTGTTTACTTTTCGCCGGAAGTCATCCAACATGTCGAAGGCAACCTTTTTATATTTGAAAGTTACATCCGTTTCATTTAAAATTTCGTTTTTATCTCCACGGCTAAATTCGATTAAGTTCAGTCTTCGGAATTCCGAAGTTGCCTTGAATACGAAAGCACCGAAACCCCGGACAAATATCGGAGTCAGGATGATAATGAGAGAGAACGAAAGAAGGAAAATGGAAAAGAAACCCAGTCCGCTAAACGAACGGTCGAGAATGCGTCGTGTTTCCAGTCTCATGATTAGTGTCCCCATTTTTTCCTGGAACGAACAATTATCCATTCGCTGACCAGGTTACTGATGAAAGAGAAGACGAGGAGGAAGAGTGCCATTGCAAAAAGAACATGATATCGAGCCGAGCCTGTTACATGATCCGCTTCTCCCATATCGCCTGCGATTGTT